>CALXRS010000013.1 GCA_944390915.1 uncultured Alphaproteobacteria bacterium | reverse complement strand
CCGCGGGTATCTTCCGTATAATTGCCGGAAAGAAAAATATCCTGCCCTTTGGATGAAACGCTTGAGGCCGTGACTTCCATGGTATTCTCATCCGCGCCGATTGTAGACAGGATCGCTCCGCCATAGGCTTGAGCATTTTCGCTTTGGGCGTAGTTGTTCAAGATATTGCCGGTGATGTTGAAGTTGCCAAACTGATTTACAATCGCCCCGCCGAAGGCCAAGTCATTTTCGCTTTGGGCATAATTTCCGATAAAATCACCGGTGATGTCGCCGATGGTAGCAATGCCAGGGGTAAAATTGTTATCAATCGCCCCGCCATAGGCATAAGCATAATTCCCGATAAAATCACCGGTAATGTCGCCTATGGTGCCAGAGTTATCAATCGCTCCGCCAACATAGGCATAATTCCCGATAAAATCACCGGTAATATCGCCGATGGCGCCACGGTTATCAATCGCCCCGCCGTATTCGCCTTCTCCACCAGTTGAATAATTACCGATAAAATTGCCCGCGATATCGCCGATGGCGCCACGGTTATAAATCGCTCCGCCCCAATAACTACCCCTATTTCTGATAAAATCGGCCGTAATGTTAATATCGCCGTTATCTTCCGTATTATCAATCGCTCCGCCGAAATTGTCTCTCATCCCTTCAAAAACAACATTGGTTACATTGGCCGAGTTAAGGGTATAGTCAATACGGTCGGCGGCATCGGTATAGCCTTCCGGTTTATTGTAATCATAATACCAGGTTTTGCCGGCAAGGTTTATCTGATAAGTGCCCTCGCTTTCCGACCAGGTGACTTTCGGGCCGGTCAGGGAGTTTAAGTAATCGACGGTGATTTCTTTTTCTTCCGCAGCCATTGTCGGGGTAGAGAGAATCGTCCCCGCAAGCAGGGCAAGAGAGAATTTCGAAGATATTTTCATGGGCTATAGTCCTTTGATATTTTACAAAATATACATAGCAAAAAGGCGATGCGCTTAAACGATCGTTTTTTTGCGACAGCTTTCAAGGCTCCCCCTTGTTTTTCCGGAAATTTTATAACATTTTGATAAATGTCAAAATAATCTTGAAATCAAACTTTCGTTGGGTTATTATTTGAGTGTTGCAAAAAAACGATCCTTTTCCTGCGACAACACTTACTTTTTTGCACTGCCCAATCCTCCTGTTTTTATTTTTTTGAAAAAATATAAAAATTTCTCTTGCTATTTATATTTTGATATGCTAGTTTGTATTTGGTATATTTCATGATACATATTCTATAATCTTTTGGAAATTATTCCGGCTTTATGCCGGAATAATTTTTTTTATTCGTATATCCCGCATTCGTGCCCGTCCGTTTTTCCCGCGTTTTCGGAATCTTTCTTTTGCCGGCGGCCGCCTTTTTCAATTTGCACTGCCCAATCCTCCTGTTTTTATTTTTTTGAAAAAATATAAAAATTTCTCTTGCTATTTATATTTTGATATGCTAGTTTGTATTTGGTATATTTCATGATACATATTCTATAATCTTTTGGGAATTATTCCGGCTTTATGCCGGAATAATTTTTTTTATTCGTATGTCCCGCATTCGTGCCCGTCCGCTTTTTCCGTGTTTTCGGAATCTTTCTTTTGCCGGCGGCCGCCTTTTTCAATAAGCAAATATTTTGAATCCTATTTTTCAATAAAAATTCTTCCGATAAAAATAAAATTGCGGCACCCTTCCTGCCGGAAAACTGCCGCAAACAAAAACAAACATATTTTATATAAAACGCATCTTAAAACGGAATGTCGTCGTCCAAATCGGTTGAAGCCCCGCCGGCCGGAGAAGAGGAATCCCAGCCCGACGAAGCGGGAGAAGAAGAAAAGACATCGCCGCCGGCTGCCGAAGAGGCATCGCCACGGCTGTCGAGCATAACCAGATTGGAGCTGAAATTTTGCAGAACCACCTCCGTCGTATAGCGCTCTTGTCCGTTGGCATCTTCCCATTTGCGGGTTTGCAGCTGACCTTCCAGATAAACTTTCGAGCCTTTGCGCAAATATCTTTCCGCCACGTCGGCCAGCTGAGAATTGAACACGACAACCCGATGCCATTCCGTCCGCTCTTTTCTCTCTCCGGAAAGCTTGTCTTTCCAGGTGTCGGTCGTGGCCACGCTTAAAGTAACAACCTTGTTTCCGTTTTGCATGGTGTTGACGCGCGGATCGGCGCCCAGATTGCCGACGAGAATA
This sequence comes from uncultured Alphaproteobacteria bacterium, assembly GCA_944390915.1. Taxonomy (GTDB): domain Bacteria; phylum Pseudomonadota; class Alphaproteobacteria; order RF32; family CAG-239; genus JAFUYI01. The sequence goes on along the minus strand of CALXRS010000013.1, from coordinate 44,856 downwards.
ACTTTATTAATGCTTCCTGCCATATCTTTTGCCTTTGTCAAAAAAATTAAATTACTTTTACTTAAATGCTTTTGCCACTATAGGAGAAAACATTTTATCCGCCAAGCAAATTTTATCAACTTTACCAAACTTGTGTATATTCTCCGTTTTCATAACGATAAATTGCATATTTCAGCGAACGATCGGGCACGCCCGAAGTATAGACCACATTGCCCCAGCCGGCGGACATAAGCTGCCCGTCCAATTTTTTTTGCAGCTTGTCATAATTGGTGCTGCCGGCCGATTCAACCAACCGCTGCCACAATTTGACCGCCAGATAACCGTAGGCCATCAGCCCTTCGGGCTCAATCCCCCACAACCGCAGACGAACCAGATTTTCGGCAAAATTCGGGTTGCCGGAAAGCGACGGCAAAGAAATCAGGTACGTGCCTTCAGCATAGTTCCCAAGCGCGCGGATAAACTTGCGGCCGCCGAAATAACGATTGACGAAAACTTTCATCTGCGGATTTTCTTTTTTCAGATTGAGAACGGTGGCCGTCGTCAAATCGGCATCGGCCAGCATAAAAATCGCCTCTGCGCCGTGCGCCCTTACCTGCTCGGCAATTTTATCGGCATCACCGGCAAACGACTCCGTGCTGAAAGCCGTCAGTTTTTCCCCTAAACCGCCTTTCGTAAAAAGATGTTGAATCTCGCGGGAAATCTCCGTTAATTCGGGGTTGCGGCCGTCGTAAACCACCGCCAGCTTATACGCCCCGTGACTGTTGGCATAGTAGCGGAAAAAATCTATCCCCTGCTGTTCCGTAAAACCGACCATCTCCACTACCTGCGGATGCGGTTCGAGATACAGCGCGCGGCTGCTGCCGGTGGGATGAATCTGAAAAATTTTCGCCGCGGCGAACAATCGGGCTATTTTTTCCGTCTGATGGTAGCATTGCGGGCCGATAACCAGCTGCATTTTATCGGCAGACGAACGGTTGACGGCAATCATTTCCGCCGTTGTCAGCGACAACGTGTCGTCGCAGGGGTCGTCAATTTGCACCAGATTCACCTTTTTGCCCTGCAGCCCGCCCGTTTCGTTAATCTCGTCAACGGCCACCTTGGCGCCGTTAATAAGTTCTTCGCTGAAATATTTGAAATCGCCCGAAGTCGGCGTGATGACGGCAACATTCATATCTGCCCGCGCCGAAAAGGCGGCAAGCCCGAAAACAAACAATGCCGACAATATGTATTTATAATTCACACCCATCTTCCGTTATGAACCGTTTTTCCAAACTGTCGATAAGTTTAATACATTTGCCGACCGCGTGCAAGCGGGGAATGCCTTTTATCGACACAAATCTGCCGCGCCCTGCCGGCCGACCTGCTTTTTTGTTGCCTTTTTGTTCTTTTCCGTTTATATTTCGGCAACGGAGAAAAAAGATGGCGGAGAGCAAATTTATAGAGATCAGAGGCGCGCGCGAACACAACTTGAAAAATATCGATATCGACATTCCCAAAAACAGGCTGACGGTCGTCACCGGTTTGTCGGGATCGGGCAAATCGTCGCTTGCTTTCGACACCGTTTACGCCGAAGGACAGCGCCGTTATGTGGAAAGCCTGTCCGCTTACGCCAGACAATTTCTCGAACTGATGAAAAAACCCGACGTCGACTCGATCGAAGGCCTGTCACCTGCCATTTCGATCGAACAGAAGACAACTTCGCACAATCCGCGCTCGACCGTCGGCACGGTTACCGAAATCTATGATTATATGCGCCTTTTGTGGGCGCGGGCGGGAACGCCCTATTCGCCGGCAACGGGATTGCCCATCGAATCGCAAACCGTGTCGCAGATGGTCGACCGCATCATCGCCCTGCCCGAGGCAAGCAAAATCCTTCTTCTTGCTCCCGTCGCCCGCGGCAAAAAAGGAGAGTTCAAAAAAGAATTTGAAAGCCTGCAGCGACAGGGCTATCAGCGCCTGAAAATAGACGGCACGGTTTATGACATCGAAAACCTGCCGGAATTGAACAAAAACCAAAAGCACGACATTGAGGTGGTGGTCGACCGGCTGGTCATCAAACCGGGCATCGAAAGCCGAGTGGCGCAGTCGGCGGAAACCGCGCTCAAACTGAGCGACGGCCTGCTTTTTGCCGAAGATGCCGCTTCCGGCAGCAGAATTACATTTTCTTCAAAATTCGCCTGCCCGGTCAGCGGTTTTACCATTGAGGAAATAGAACCGCGCCTGTTTTCGTTTAACAATCCTTACGGCGCCTGTCCGCACTGCGACGGCATCGGCGCCAGCCTCTATATGGATCCGCTGCTGATTGTGCCCAACGAAAATCTGTCGCTCGCTCAGGGGGCAATTTTGCCGTGGGCCAGCCGTAAGCACGGTTTTTATACCGACACGCTGGAATCGCTTTGCCGATATCTCGACATTTCAATGAAAACTCCGTGGAAAGATCTGCCGGAAAACGCCAAAAACGTTATTCTTTACGGTTCCGGCGGCGAGCCCGTGCCGATGTATTATTCCCGCTTTGCCACCAACCGCCCCTTTGAAGGCGTGGTCAACAATCTGGAACGCCGGTTTATGGAAACGGACTCGCAGGCCACCCGCGACGAATTTGCCCAATATCAGTCTGCGGCAACCTGCGAATATTGCCACGGCAAACGCCTGAAACCGGAAGCTCTCGCCATTAAAATCGGCGGGCTGGACATTATGGACGTGGCCGCCATGTCCATAAAACAGGCCAAGGAATGGTTTGAAACGGCGGAAGAAAAACTAAACCCGCAAAAAAAGGAAATCGCCCGCAAAATCTTAAAAGAAATTATCGACCGGCTGAGTTTTTTGAATAACGTGGGGTTGGAATATCTGTCGCTTTCCCGTCAATCGGGCACGCTTTCCGGCGGCGAAGCCCAGCGCATCCGACTGGCCTCGCAAATCGGCTCCGGCTTAACCGGCGTCATGTATGTGCTGGACGAACCCTCCATCGGCCTCCACCAACGCGACAACGACCGACTGCTTGCCACCCTCACCCGCCTGCGCGACATCGGCAACACGGTGATTGTCGTCGAACACGACGAAGACGCCATCCGCGCCGCCGATTATCTGGTGGACATGGGGCCCGGCGCCGGCGAACAGGGCGGAAACGTAACCGCCAAAGGAACGGTGGCCGAAGTTTTGCAAAGTCCGCACAGCCTGACCGCTCAATATCTGAACGGACAGAAGGAAATTGCCGTTCCCCGCAAACGACGCAAAGGAAACGGAAATTTCCTGCGCCTTTGCGGCGTCAAAACCAACAACCTCAAAAACGTCTGCCTGAAGATTCCGCTTGCCACCATGACCTGTGTCACCGGCGTTTCCGGCGGCGGAAAATCGTCTTTAATTCTGGAAACCCTGTTTAAGGCCGTCAACCGCGAGTTAAACGGCAGCCGCGAACCGGCCGGCATATACGACAGCCTCGACGGACTGGAAAACATCGACAAAGTCATCGACATCGACCAATCGCCCATCGGCCGCACGCCGCGTTCAAACCCCGCCACCTATACCGGCCTGTTTACCTATATCCGCGACTGGTTTGCCGGCCTGCCGGACGCCAAAGCCCGCGGCTACAACGCCGGACGCTTTTCGTTTAACGTTGCCGGCGGGCGCTGCGAAGCCTGCAAAGGCGACGGCGTAACCAAAATAGAAATGCATTTTCTGCCCGACGTCTATGTGGCCTGCGACGTGTGCAAAGGCAAGCGCTTTAACCGCGAAACGCTGGAGGTAAAATACAAGGGCAAATCCATCGCCGACGTGCTGGACATGACGGTGGACGAAGCCTATGAGTTTTTTGACGCCATTCCGCCGATAAAAAACCGGCTCGACCTGCTGCGCAAAGTCGGACTCGGCTATATCCATCTCGGCCAACAGGCAACCACGCTTTCCGGCGGCGAAGCCCAGCGTATCAAGCTTTCCAAAGAGCTTTCCAAACGGGCGACGGGCAAAACGCTGTATATCCTTGACGAACCGACAACCGGCCTGCATTTCGAAGATATCAACCGGCTGCTGAAAGTGTTGCAGACGCTGGTCGACCAGGGCAATACGGTGGTGGTTATCGAGCACAATCTCGACGTTATCAAAGTGGCGGATTATATCGTTGACCTCGGGCCGGAAGGCGGCGACGGCGGCGGAAAAATCATCGCCGAAGGAACCCCCGAAGAAGTGGCCAAATCAAAGACAAGCTACACCGCCCGCTATCTGCGGCAAAAACTGAAATAACCCCAACTGAAAGCAAACAACCGATGGCAAAAGAAAAATCTCCGCGCAACAAAACTCTTGATATTACCGTTGACGAAGGACGGGAATATCTTGACAGATGCCTCAAAACGGGCGAGGCGGATTTTGCAAAAGAGCAAAATATCCTCAACCGGACGATTTGCGGCGACACTTTTGAGATTTTGCCCCGGCTGCCGCGCAAATTCGTCGACCTGCTTATCGTCGATCCGCCCTATAATCTCAGCAAAGATTACGACGGCAAAAAGTTTAACGCTCTCAACGACGAACAATATCACGCCTACACCGAAAAATGGGTGGATCTCGTCAAGCCGCTCTTAAAAGACAACGCCTCCCTTTACGTTTGCTGCGACTGGAAAACAAGCCTGATTGTCGGCACGGTGCTCAAAAAACATTTCTGTCTGCAAAACCGCATTACCTGGCAGCGCGAAAAGGGGCGCGGCGCCGCCGCCAACTGGAAAAACGGCATGGAAGACATCTGGTTTGCCACAAACGGCGGCAAATATACCTTCAACCTTGAGGCCGTAAAAATCCGCAAAAAGGTTATCGCCCCGTATCGCGCCGACGGCAAACCGAAAGACTGGGAAGAAACGGCGGACGGAAACTTTCGCAACACCTGCCCGTCAAATTTCTGGGACGATATTTCCATTCCCTATTGGAGCATGCCCGAAAACACCGCCCACCCCACTCAAAAGCCGGAAAAACTGTTTGCCAAGCTGGTGCTGGCCAGCTCACGTGAAGGCGACGTCGTGCTGGATCCGTTTGCCGGCTCGGGCACCACATCCGTTGTCTGCAAAAAGCTGAACCGCCGCTATGTCGGCATTGAGCAAAACGAGCGTTACTGCGTCTGGTGCGAAAAAAGGCTGGCCGACGCCGAAACCGACAAAAGCATACAGGGCTACACCGACGGCGTTTTTTGGGAAAGAAACTCCTGCGGCCTGCAAAACAAGGCCAAAAGCAAGCAAAAGGAGGCGGGAAATGGCGAACTTTTCTCCGATACAACGGTTTATTGATTTTATCGGCGACCGCGACGGCATCGGTGACAAGGCCGCTCTTGCCGCCGAAGCGCAAAAAAAATTCGATCTAAAAAAAGAACGCAGCGTTTATTTTAACAACCTGTTTGCCGTCCGTTTTTGCCGCTCAAACACGGAAAACCTGAGCAATACCGTGCTTTCCCTGTCCGCTTTGCAGAAATATGACGACCGGCCGGTCTTTTTATGCGTGGTGACGCCGTCTAAAAATTTTCTGCGGCTGATGAACAGCACTTTTTTGAGCAAAATCAGTCATTCTTCGCAGGCGCTGCGGGTAGACAATATCAAAGGCTCTTTTAACGGCAGCGATATTATGAGAGAAATCGACGGCACGGAAAACCGGCCGGAAAATTTTGAAAACCTGTTTGAAATGCACCAAAATTTCACGTTCCGCGAAAATCTCGAAAGGCTGGTTGAAAGCACCAACAACATCGTTCCCGTCGGCAGAGCTTTTGCGCCGACGGAAGACAACCTCCGCTGTCTTGCCGAGGCCGTCCGCAGGGCGCGGGATTTTCTGCAATCGCCCGCATACACGGATTTGAACCGCGAGCTGCAACAGCGTACAAAAGCCGTAAAGAAGGAGATTTTGACCGCCGCCGCCATCGACAACATCAACATCCGCGGCCGGGTGATAGAATATCTGATTACCGCCGAACCGGGCGCCGAAAAAGAACATCTTGTCCGCTGCCTGACCGACGGGCTGCCGCTGCCGGAATTTCGCGTGCCCGACGGACTTGGCGATTTTGCCGGAAACTATGACGGCTGGCACACGCAAACCGACATCAAAACCAAAATGCTGGCTCTGAACAGCAGTCCGAAAGCCTACAACGTAGACAAACTGCTTTCGTTCCTTGCCACCGAAAAATCCGTGTACATGATTTTTTTGGCAGGAATTGCCGATAACAACCGGATCATCACCCGGCTTATTTCTCCTTTTGCCGAAATTTTGCTGGACAACACGCGGATAATCCGCCACTGGGCAGGGCGCGGCAGCAGAGGCGTCGCCCAATTTTACGAAAACGGACTGAAAGAAGCCTTACACCGGAGCGAAACGGACGCCAACCGCATCGACGAAGAAAAGGCCGAAAGTTTTTTGCGCGGGCTGCTTGATTTATAGCAAAAAATATTGTACCGTTTTGCATACGTTTTTACATAAACCGGAGAAAGCAAATGATTATCAAAAACATTTTCTGGGATGTCGACGGCGTTTTGGCAAACCTGAATTATGCTTATTACAATTTTTTAACCAAACACCCGAAATATGCTCCGCAATATGCCGGCCTCAAATGGGAAGACTTGCCCAAGGTGTTGCCGATCGTGCCCAAATACGGCGCCTTGGAGCTGAAAACGCATCCCGAACTCGGTGTGGAGATGGATTATGATTTTTGCCATTCACCGGAATTTTTTACCAATCGGCCGCTTTATCCGCATGTCATCGAGACCTTAAAGGATTTTCACGACAAAGGATATCGGCAGTTCACCATGTCCGCCACCTTCGACGTGGAAACGAAAAAACGCTTTCTCAACGAACTGTTGAAAGATGTTACCGATTTTCTGACCATTGAATGCGTCCAGCACGGCAAATTCATGCACGACAGCGCCAAAGAAGACATGCTCAAAAGCTGTTTTGACAAATATGGCCTGAAAGCCGAAGAAACCATTTTGGTCGACGACAGAATCTACAACCAATATGCTGCCATCAACGTCGGCGCGCATCCGATACGCTACCGTTGCGAATTTACCACCGACCTGCCGGAAGACCTGAAATGGATACCGGAAGTGCACAGTCTGGAGGAGTTGAAAAACTGGCTGCAAACCAACACCACCATGGATTAAGCGGCAGAAACGTGACCGACGACACGGTGTGGGCACAGCAAACGACAGGCTTTTGCAATTTATGGCCGGCGGTTGTAAAATCTGTTGCGGCTGATTTAGATATTTTTTTTTAAGAGAAACAGTACTATGACTTTTTTTCAACTGTCAATCGGACTGATAATCCTGTTTTCCATGGTTGTCAGACCGTTTTTATACAAACCCTGCGCGCAATATTTTCCGGCCGAACTGTCGGTTGCGTTCACATCAGTGTGGCTGATGGCGGGACTGGCTGTTTCCTGGCCGGTTTTCGGACATTTGCTGACCGACGATTTTAAGGCGATTATGACCTCGCCCTATCTGTTGTTCAGCCTGCTTAAAGGCGTGCTCCTGTGGTTTATGATAAAACTGCAACAGCTTGTCAACAGGGAGAGCACTTCCTCTTCGGTGTTTTTCGGCTTTGTGGCGATGGCGCTCGGTTCGCTGGTCAATAACATTTTTTTCAAAGAAGGACTGCTCCCCTTCCAGCTCGGTTGCATTTCCATGCTGGGGCTGTTGGGACTGTTTTTTGTGTTGCGGGGCGATGCCCGGCGGTTGTCGCTCGCGGGAAAAATCAATTTTGTCGCCATCATCGTCCTCGGCGCTTCTTTCAGTGTTTTTGACCATCTGGCCATTCCCGAAGTCGGCTGGTACCCGCATCTGCTGTTTTCGTCGCTGTTTATGTATCTGGCCTGCCTGTTCCGCGGCATATCCAAGCAAGACTACCGCAATATATTTTGCAACCGGCAGGTAGTGGCGGCAGGCATTGTCTATACCGCTTCGGAATTTTTGATTATCTATACCTCCGTCAACCTGCTGCCGGTTTCCTTCGTGGCCATGTTTATGCGGCTGGCGGCGCCGGTGGTGATGCTGGTATCGGCTGTCAGATATCATGAACAAAGCGTAAAAAACCAGCTTGTTTTCGGGCTGTTGGCGCTGCTTTTTGCCCTGCCGCTGATTTTTGTATAAAACCGCGGCACAACCTGCCCCGAAAATCCAAGCTTCCGACAATGCCGCTGCGAACAGACGGCCGCGGACAAAAAAGGGAACAAAGATCTGTTACGACCTTGTTCCCGTTGTTTTGGCCGCTGTTTCGGCTACTTCTTTGCGGCAATGATTTTGACGGCCTCTTCCAAAGTCGGCGCCTTGTCCTTAAATTCTTTCGGCAGGGCATAGTTGTTTTTGCCGCATTTCAGATAAGGGCCGTAGCGTCCTTTGTTTAGGGTAATTTCCAGTTTGCTTTCCGGATGAGTGCCGATAACCTGCGCCGGCGTTTTTTCCGCGGCGTTTTTCAGCAGTTCTTCCGCCCGCTCGAGAGTGATGTTAAACACCGTGTCGTTGCCGTAAAGCGATTTTGATTTGTTCCCCTGTTTGATGTAGGTGCCAAACTTGCCGATGTTGACTTCTATGCCGTTGCCGAGTTGTCGCGGCAGGGAAAGCAGAATTTCCGCCTGTTCCAGGGTAATGTTTTCCGGCATGGTACCTTTCGGCAACGAGCAGCGCTTGGGCTTGGCCTTGGGGTTGTCTTCGCCGAGTTGGACATAAGGACCGTAGGGGCCTTTTTTCAGATAGATGTTTGTCCCGTCCTTTTCGCCCAAAATGCGGTCTTCGGGGTTGGGGGCTTTCTTTTCGGCGGAAGCGGCGGCGGCTTCTTCTTCGGCCACGGTATCCACCAGCTGCTTGGTATATTTGCATTCGGGATAGTTTGAGCAGCCGATGAAAGCGCCGAAGCGGCCGAATTTGATGCCGAGTCTGCCGGTTTTGCACTCGGGACAGCTGCGCGGATCGCTGCCGTCGGCGCGTTCGGGGAAAAGATGTTTGGCCAGAGCCTCGTCTATACGGTCGATAACCTCGCTCATCTGCAACGGGGTAACGGCGTCTATGTTTTTGACAAACTTGGTCCAGAAGCCGGTAAGCAGCTTGCGCCATTCCATTTCTCCGGCGGAAACGTCGTCCAAAAACTCTTCCATCTGCGCGGTAAAGTCATATTCCACATATTTGCGGAAAAAGTTTTCAAGAAAAACGGTAACAATCCGTCCGCGTTCTTCGGGAATAAAGCGCAGTTTTTCCACCCGCACATATTTGCGTTCCTGCAAAACGGCGATAATCGTTGCGTAAGTAGACGGGCGACCGATGCCCAGCTCCTCCAGTTTTTTGACCAGGCTGGCTTCGGTAAAGCGCGGCGGCGGCGCGGTAAAATGCTGATCGGTAAAGATTTCGCCTTTGGTTTCTTTTTCGCCGACTTCGACATTTGGCAAAATCCGGTTTTCGTCGTTTTCGTCGTCGTCGTCAAAACTCTCCTGATAAAGTTTCAAAAAGCCGTCAAAAGCGATGACCTGACCGTTGGCGCGCAGGGTAATCTGTCCGTCGGCGGAAACGGAATCGATAGCCACTTTGTCGAGCACGGCGGGGTTCATCTGGCAGGCGACGGTACGTTTCCAAATCAGTTCATAAAGCTTGTGCGCGTCGGCGTCGAGCTTGGTTTCCATCTTTTTGGGGGTGTTGTTAACGTCGGACGGACGGATGGCTTCGTGCGCTTCCTGAGCGTTTTTGGATTTTGTCTTATATTCTTTGGCAACTTTGGGCAGATAAGCCTCGCCAAAATATTTGACAATGGCTTCCCGGCAGGCGGCAACGGCTTCTTTGGAGAGGTTGACGGCATCCGTTCTCATATACGTAATGTAACCGTCTTCGTAGAGCTTTTGCGCAATCTGCATGGTCTTTTTGGCAGAAAAACGGAGCTTGCGGGCTGCTTCCTGCTGCAAAGTGGAGGTGGTGAAAGGCGGCGCCGGATAACGGTTGGCCTTTTTGCGTTCGACGTTGCCCACGCAAAATTCCTGCGCTTCGATTTTGGCTTTGGCGGCAAGGGCTTTTTCCTCGCTGTTGATGTCGAATTTCTCGAGTTTTTTGCCGTCAAGCACAATCAGCCGCGACTTTATCAACGCCTGTTGGGAAGTAAACAGTTCGGCATCGATTGTCCAATATTCTTCGGGTTTGAAGTTTTCGATTTCCGTTTCCCGGTCGCAGATAAGCCGCAAAGCCACCGACTGCACGCGACCGGCGGATTTTGAGCCCGGCAGCTTGCGCCACAGCACCGGCGAGAGCGTAAACCCCACCAGATAGTCGAGCGCCCGCCGCGCCATATAGGCGGAAACCAGATTGTCGTCAATCTGCCGCGGGTTTTTGATGGCTTCGGTTACGGCCGATTTGGTAATTTCGTGAAAGACGACGCGTTCGATTTTTTTGTCTTTGATTTTGCCGCGCGCTTTCAGTTCTTCCAGAATATGCCAGGCAATCGCTTCTCCTTCTCTGTCCGGGTCGGAGGCAAGAATGACGGTGTCGGCGTCTTTAACCGCGGCGATAATGTCGTTCAGGCGTTTTTTGCCGCCGGCGCTTAGTTCCCAGGTCATGGCAAAGTCATGATCCGGCTGCACGGAGCCGTCTTTGCTCGGCAGGTCGCGGATATGCCCGAAACTTGCCAGAACTTTGTAATCCGACCCCAGATATTTGTTGATGGTTTTGGCTTTGGCGGGAGATTCCACAATAACTAACTTCATCTTCTCACTTTCATTTTTTACCGGTCAGCGCAATTTTGTTGCCGGGCAGACGGATAATTTTTTCTTCTATTTCCAGCTCGATAAGGAGCAGCGCCACCGTCGGCGCGTCGAGCCCCGAACTGCGGATAAGCTCGTCGGCGTCAACGCCCTCGGCCGACAAATACGTCAGCAGCGTATTTTTGTCGCGGCTCTTTATCGGTGGAATATCAACAGATTTTTGCAAATTGTCAAGGGGCATTGTGAACAAATCGGCGCTCTGTCTTTCCGTCGACCGCGGCAGCGGGCTCGAAGGCAAAGCGGAAAAAGCGGTCGTTATGTCGCCGGCTTTTTCCGTCCACAAAGCGCCGTGGCGAAGCAGAAAATTTGGTCCCTCGGAACGGGCGTCGCCCGGTGCGCCGGGAACGGCAAAAACCGTCCGCCCGTTGTCGGCGGCAAAGCGCGCGGTGATAAGCGAGCCGGATTTTTGGGTGGCTTCGGTTACAAGAACGCCGTTTGCCATGCCGGCAACGATTCGATTGCGGCGCGGAAAATTGCCGCTTTGCGCGGCTGTGCCGAGCGGATATTCCGACACCAGCAGCCCCTGTTCGGCAATCTGGCGATAAAGGTTTTCATTTTCCGGAGGATAAACCAGGTCGATGCCGGTGCCGAGCACGGCAACGGTAGGACCCCGTTGGCCGCGGGCATAAAGGGCACCTTTGTGCGCGGCGGAGTCTATGCCCCGCGCCATGCCGGAAACAATCAGCACGTTGTTTTCCGTCAGTTCAAAAGCCATGCGCGAGGCAAACCGGCGGCCGGCAATGCTGGCGTTGCGGGTGCCGACGACGGCCAACATCGGCCGATGGTTGAAAAGCTCGATGTTTCCTTTGGCATAAAGCAGCGGCGGGGCGTCTTTGAGGGCGAGCAGCGCCTGCGGATAGCGCCTGTCGTCGTCGGCAACAATTTCGACTCCTGCCGCCACCGAGCGGGAAATTTCATCTTTTGCCCATTCTTCGGAAGGGACGTTCTTTTTATGGATAACGTCGTTCAGCGCGGCTTCCGCGGAACCGAAACGCAAGACCAGTTTTTTGTAGCCGACGGGGCCGATGCCTTCGGTGTTTATCAGCCGCAAACGGGCAATAAGAGATGGATTTGCTCGCATTTATCTGCTGCCGGTGTTCTTCCGCGGGCGGCCGCGTTTTTTGCCGGCTGTTGACGCCGGGGCGGCGGGTTTGTCTTTTGCTTCCGCATCGTTTTTCTTTTTGCCTCTGCGACCGGGGTGTTTTTGAACTTTGCCGCCGGCAGCGCGTTTTTCTGTTTTTGCGGCGCCCCGTTTGTCGGCTTTTGCCGCCGTCGTTTTGACGGGTTGCGCGGCTTCCGTCGGTTGGGCGTCTTCCGCTGCCGCGGGGGCGGTTGCTTTTTTACGGAAGGAAATTTTGCTCTCTTCGCCCCGAAGCAGCCGGCGGATATTGGCGTGATGGCGGAAGATAAGCAACAGGGCTATCACCGAAAAGAAAACGGTTTCCACCTCGCCGGCGTAAAAATAGCTGTAGAGCGGGGTTAAGGCCGCCGCCGCCAATGCCGCCATGGAAGAATATTTGAAAACAAAGGCAAACACCAGCCAGGTGGCAAGCGCAAGCAGGGCAATCAGCGGATTGATGACCAGAATGAACCCGAAAGAAGAGGCCACGCCTTTGCCTCCCTTAAACCCGAGCCATATCGGAAAGTTGTGGCCGAGCACGGCCGCCGTTCCCGCATACAGCGCGGCAACCAGATTGGTTTGCGTATAAATGCCCGCAAAAAACATATTTTCCACCGGCACAAAAGCCAAAGCCAGCCAGGCGGCAAAACCCGCCTTGGCGGCATCGAGCAAAACCGTCAGCAGAGCCAGATCTTTGCGCCCCGTGCGCAAAACGTTGGTGGCGCCGATGTTGCCGGAGCCGATTTTACGGATATCGCCGACGCCGGCGATTTTGGTCAGAATAAGCCCGAAAGGCAGCGAACCGAGAAAATAGCCGCCGATTATGCAAAGTATGAATATGTTGCTCATGAAAAACACCTCTGTTTATTTGTTTTTTCTCAAATTTAGGACAGTTTGCCGCAAATTTAAACCTTTTTTTGGCCGCTGTGCATCAAAAAAAGCTCCGCCGCATTGTATCGGCAGAGCTTTTTTGATGCTTTGGTTTCGGTTTTTAATAGCTGCGGGCGTAAATAACGTCGATGGTGGCGCCCGGTTTGCCGGTCAGCAGACATTCGCCGGTTGTTCCGCTCTGGTCGAACGGAATGCAGCGGATGGTGATTTTCAAGGCTTTCAGCAGCTCGTCGGAATTCGGGTCGCCGCTCCATTTGCCGCGGACGAAAGCCACGTTGTTGTTGTCGCCTTCCTTGAGGAATTTGCTGGCGTTGGCAAAATAGCGGTTAAATTCCTCATGGGTGGCAATATCCGTGCGCAGGTTGCTTTGCAGACGCTTTTCGGCGCGGGCAAACATTTCGCGTTGAATGTTTTCGAGCCGGCCGGCAATTTGTGCCGCGAGCTCGTCGAGCGCAACGATTTCTTTGCCTTCCGGCGTGCCGAGCTTTAAGCGTTCGCGCAACATAACATTGCCGCCGTCGGCGTCGCGGATGCCGATTTCGCAGATAATCGGCGCGCCTTTGCGGGTCCATTCCCAAAACTTATCGACGCTCGATTTGTTGCGGTTGTCGATTTTGATGCGGATTTTTTCGCCGAAAGGCGTCGCGCTTTTCAGGAGGGCGCGTACTTTTTCGATGTAAGCCGAGATTTTTTCGCGGTCGGCCTCGTTTTTCACCACCGGCACCAAAACAACCTGATAGGGAGCAATCCGCGGCGGTACGACCATGCCTTCGTCGTCGGCGTGGGTCATGATGATGCCGCCGATAAGCCGGGTGGAAACGCCCCAGGAGGTGGTATAGGCAAATTCCGGTTTGCCTTCGCTGTTGATAAAGCTGATATTGGCCGAACGGGCAAAATTCTGCCCGAGGAAATGCGACGTTCCCGCCTGCAGGGCTTTGCCGTCCTGCATCATGGCTTCAATGCAATAGGTGTCCACGGCGCCGGGGAATTTGTCATATTCCGGTTTGCGGCCGACGATGACCGGCAACGCCAGGGCGTTTTCGGCCACGTCACGATAGATTTCAAGCATCTGCTTGGTTTCCGCCTCGGCTTCGGCGGCGGTGGCGTGGGCGGTGTGGCCTTCCTGCCACAAAAATTCGCGGGTGCGCAAAAACAAACGCGGCCGCATTTCCCAACGGACGACATTGGCCCATTGATTGACCAGCACCGGCAGATCGCGGTACGATTTAATCCATTTGGCAAAAGAGTCGGCAATAATAGTTTCCGACGTCGGGCGGACGATGAGCGGCTCGTCAAGCGGCGACTGCGGCACCAGTTTGCCTTCTTCCGCCCCCAGACGCGAATGCGTGACAACGGCCATTTCTTTGGCAAAGCCTTCGACGTGTTCGGCCTCTTTCTGGAAAAACGAAAGCGGGATAAACATCGGGAAATAGCAGTTTTCGTGTCCGGTTTCCTTAAATTTTTCATCAAATATGTCGCGGATTTTTTCCCACATTCCATAGCCCCACGATTTGATGACCATGCAGCCGGGCGAAACCGAATTTTCGGCCATGTCGGCGGCGGCAATCACGTTTTGGTACCATTCGGGATAATTTGCTTCTCTGGTGTTTTTTAATGCCATTTTCGTTTGTTCCTTCAACAGGTTGGTTATGGGTTTTTGTTTTTTGCTCCCGAATTTAGCAAATTTTATTTTATTTGTGAATAGAAAATATATGCCATAATCGCAAAAAAAACCGGACTTCTATCCGGTTTTTTCCGTGTCGGGCGGCATCTGCCGGGGCTGGCTACAGAATATCGTCCACTTCCTTGACGGCTTTGCGGTTCTTTTTGCTGGCGCGGACGGCGCTGTCAAAGCCGCTGCGGGCGGCGCGGTTCTTTGTCGTCTGGTCGGCTTCGGCCTGCGCCTGGGAAATTGCCAAATCGCGGTTGGCCGCGGCCTGGTCGGTCAAAAGTTTTTTCTGCTCTTCGGTAAAGGAAGATTCCTCTATCCTTTTTATGGCTTTGTCATAGTCTTCACGGATGTCTTCCATCTTTTCGTCAAGCCAGCCGTGATGTTTGTCCTTTTCGCCGGCGGAGGCCGTTCCCGGGGCGAAGAAAACGGCAGCCGCAAAAGCCGTTGCCGTCAGGCGGTAAATGTATTTGTTCATGATGTTCAATCCTTTGTTTTTTGATGTTTGCGAAAACAGGATAGTCGCCTTTTCATATAATCTATGCCGCCCGTTCTTCAAGCGGTAAAAAGAAAAAATTGCTTGCTAAACCGGCAAATATGTAGTAGCTTGTATGTTGCAGCCCGCGACGGCTGCGGAGTTTTTAGTTTAACCTGTTTGTGAAAAGGATGACGATTATGGCAGCAGGAACGGTAAAATGGTTTAACAAAAGAAAAGGTTACGGATTCATTACTCCCGACGAGGGCGAAAAAGACATCTTCGTCCACATTTCGGCAGTCAAAAGCGCAGGGCTTAAAGCACTGAACGAAGGAGATCGGGTAAGCTACGAAACAATGACGGAAAGAGACCGTGTTGTTGCGGGCGATATCAAGCTGCTGTAGTTTCCAATCCGCCGAACTTTCAACAACCCTGCCGTGTTTTAAGCAGGGTTTTTTCATGCTGAAGCCGATAAAATGTTGGTAAATTGTTAAGGTTTTTCCGTTTATAATACGCGCTTGAAAAAAATGCTTTTTGCCAACCTGTTTGAAAGATGGAACAATATGTCAGAGAAAACAATGGAATTATATAACCGGCTGGTGCCGATGGTGGTGGAACAAACCCCGCAGGGCGAACGCTCTTTTGATATTTTTTCGCGCCTTTTGAAGGAGCGTATTGTCTTTTTGACCGGCGAGGTGGAAGACGATATGGCTTCTCTGGTCTGCGCGCAGCTCCTCTTTTTGGAAGCGGAAGATCCGGATAAAGACATCTATCTTTACATCAACTCCCCGGGCGGCGTGATTACCTCGGGGATGGCGATATACGACACCATGCGCTACATCAGCTGCGACATCAACACGCTGTGCATCGGTCAGGCCTGCTCGATGGGTTCGTTTCTTCTGGCCGGCGGCACCAAAGGCAAACGTTTTGCCCTGCCAAACTCGCAGATTATGATTCATCAACCGTCGGGCGGTGCCAAAGGACAGGCCGCGGACATCGAAATCCAGGCCAGACTTATTCTGGATATGCGCCGCCGCTTAAATAACATTTATGCCGAAAATACGGGGCAAAAACTGGCCGTTATCGAAAAAGCCATGGATCGCGACAATTTCATGACGCCGGAAGAAGCTTTGAAATTCGGTCTGATTGACCAGATTGTGACCTCCCGTAAAGAAGTTTCCGCAAAAGGAGAATAGGATGAGCGACGACAACAAAAACAAAGACGACCAGATTTGCTGCTCTTTTTGCGGCAAGTCGCAGTCGGAAGTCAAAAAACTTGTGGCCGGCCGCGGCGTTTATATCTGCGACGAATGTATCGACGTGTGCATCAGCATCGTCCATGACGAGATGAACGAAATCGAAAAGGAAAAAGGCGGCGTGGTTACCGGCAACACCATGGAAAAATTGCCGACGCCGTCGAAAATAAAGGAGTTTCTCGATCAATACGTTATCGGTCAGGATTATGCCAAAAAAGTTTTGTCGGTGGCGGTCTATAACCACTATAAGCGCTTAAACTCCAACCACAACAACAGCGATGTCGAAGTTTCCAAATCAAACGTCATTCTCATCGGCCCCACCGGCAGCGGCAAAACGCTGTTGGCGCAGACGCTGGCAAAAATTCTGGATGTGCCGTTTGCCATCTCGGACGCCACCACGCTGACGGAAGCCGGCTATGTCGGCGAAGATGTCGAAAACATTGTGTTAAAACTTGTGCAGGCCGCCGATTATGACATCGAAAAAGCGCAGCGCGGCATTGTCTACATTGACGAAATCGACAAGATAAACCGCAAAGGCGACGGCCCGTCCATCACCCGCGACGTTTCCGGCGAAGGCGTGCAGCAGGCGCTGCTGAAAATTATTGAAGGCACGGTGGCAAACGTTCCGCCGCAAGGCGGCCGCAAACATCCGCAACAGGAGTTTTTGCATGTGGACACGACCAACATTTTGTTCATTTGCGGCGGCGCTTTTGCCGGTATAGAGAAAATCATCAACCGCCGCAGCCAGAAAACGTCCATCGGCTTCGGCGCCAAAGTGGCCAGCAAACAGGAAAAGCCCGTCGGCGAAGTTATGAAAGACGTGCAGCCGGAAGATTTGCTGAAATACGGCCTTATTCCGGAATTTATCGGCCGTCTGCCGATTATTGCCTCGCTTGAAGACCTGGATGAAAAGGCTTTGGTGAAAATTTTGACCGAGCCGAAGAACGCTCTTGTCAAGCAGTATGTTGCCCTGTTTAACATGGAAAACGTCAAGCTGACCATCACCGACGACGCACTCACCGCCATTGCCCGCAAGGCTATCGAACGCAAAAGCGGCGCCCGCGGTTTGCGCGCGATTATGGAAGAAAAGC
This sequence comes from uncultured Alphaproteobacteria bacterium, assembly GCA_944390915.1. Taxonomy (GTDB): domain Bacteria; phylum Pseudomonadota; class Alphaproteobacteria; order RF32; family CAG-239; genus JAFUYI01. The sequence goes on along the minus strand of CALXRS010000013.1, from coordinate 27,607 downwards.
TGCTGGAGCTGATGTATGCCGTTCCCGATAAGAAAAACGTGTCGGAAATCATTATCGACGGCGACGTCGTTGACGGCAAAAAAGAAGCCATACTGGTTTATAAGGAAGAAAATAAAGACGCCATCAGCGCCGAATAGGTCCTTTGGCGGCACCTCCCCGGCAAAACATATTTTGTTTTTAGGCAACAGACATTAGAAAACCCCGCGACCAATGCGGGGTTTTCCGTGTGCAAAAAAAAGCTTCGCCGAGCCGGCCGGCGATTTTCGACATACAAAAAAACAGACGTCCGCAGGGGCGTCTGTTTTTATTCACGCTTCCGAATTTACTCAGAAGTCTAATTGTTCGTTACCGGCATCACACCAGTCATCAACCGTCACGTCAAATGTAATGACGGGAAGTTTTTTCATGACAACCGCGCTTGTTTCGGAAGAAACGGTTCGCCCGGTAGAAGCGGTAGAAGCGTTTGCCCGATACTTGACGAAATATCGCCCGTACCAGACATCATCCACCAAGAGGGTATCGGCCTTCTCAATTTCGGGCTCTTCCAGAGAAAATTCAACTTTTGGCATCGGCAACACATGTTCGCCGTAACCGTCTCTGAAAAATGCTCGTTCGGTCACGAAAGAAACGGGAAGTTCGGTATCGGCAAAAACAAGAACATAGTCCATTCTTATTTTCCTGATGATAAGATCTTCCTCTGTCCTTTCTTCCAAAACAGCATCACCGTCGGGCAGTGGAGATAAAACGGCCGAAGCGGTTATATCGCCGCTGACAATAGGCTTCGCTTCCAAATTTTGCTCCATACCGGAAACATTCTGAAGGGATGCCTCGTAGGTTCTGCTGCCATATCCATGACTTTGCAGTCTTACGAAGACTGTGTAAGATTCCTCAGTCTGGTTTAGAATACCGCTTTCTTCAACTGTGGTCGGCAGATTATGAAAATCGACTTCATCAACCACTGAATCCAGCGTACAGGAACAACAAGCTAGCACACACAGCACGCAGCTTGCAAACACATAAAAACTTTTCATACTAATATTTATTTGGTACTGAATAAAACATACACCATTTGATCTGCTCACGCAAGACTTTTTTTGAAATTTTGTCAATTTTAATTATATACAAAGATTTATTGTCCTGCCAAAATCAATAAACCACGCTTAAAATGAATGTCCAAGGTATCGTTTTCCCGTCACATTCCCGCCTTTGACCGTTGTTTCGTACCCCGAGTCATTGCCCGCGTACCGAATGTTTTAAGCGGCAGACGCGCCCAAACTTTCCGCCGGCGGCAAAGACCGTAAAGAATGTTTCCTGTCGGCAAGCTTTAAAAAAATTTGACTTTTTCAAAATTTTGTCGTATTCTTTTGTCGATTTCACGGTTAAAATTTACTTCTTACGGGACAGTCGATGATTATCGCCAATTTCAGGGAATATGTTTCTGTTTTAAGAGACGTCTATTCGCGCGACGCGATGGGCGAAATCGGCCGTTATTATCAGGAACTGATGCGTTCCGGCAAAGAAGTCGGCGAAAAAAAACAAAAACTGAAAGAAAAAATCGTTGCCTGCAACCGGCAGATAGACAGACAGGCGGCGTTGCTGCGCCAAAGCGCGGACAAAAGAACCGCCGGCATAAGGCTGGCAGAGATCAGACGGCAAAAATGCGAACTGGTTAAAAACCTGAAAGCCCTGCAGCAGACGGATCACTTCAATGTTCTGAGCGACGAGGCCAAAACCGGCGTTTGCAGCGGTTTTTTGCTGCAAAAATATCTGACCCGCGAACTTCTGACCCAAAACCCCCTGCATTTTGCCAAAGACAACAACGGCAATCTGGTGGTAGACTGCGACAGCCTGCGGCAATCGGAGATTTTTCGTCAGGCGGTGCATTTGCGCGATTTTGTGGCGGCCTATCTGCTGCAAAATCCGGACAAAGTAAAAACTCCCGGATATTTCAATACGCTGTTGAACGGCGCCCGCGGCTGGGACGACGTTATCAACTATGCCGACAGTTATTTTGCCGCCCGCCAAAAGGCTGCCGACAAAAAGCAAAACACCGCGGAAGCCAGTCGCAAAGACGTGGAAGTCGTCCATATTTTTCCCGAGCAAAAATTGCAGCTGGTGCGCCTTCTCTCCCCCGAAGCGCTCGATTACGAATCGGAAAGAATGGAGCATTGCGTCGGACACGGCAGTTATGACAAAGACGTTACGGAGGGCAAAAGCGCCATCTATTCCCTGCGCGACTTAACCGACGACGGCGAGTGGCTGCCGCACGCCACCATCGAATATAAGGACGGCGAGATAAAACAGATAAAAGGCTTCAAAGACCGTCCCGTGCCTTTTCCCTACCGCAGCACGACAAGACAGGCAATCGGCATTATCTGCAGCGAAAAAGACATTGCCGCCTTGTACCGACAGAAAAAAATCAGCGACTGGAAAAATATCGGCTTTATTTTAGACGTTAACGGCGCTATCCGCGATTATGATAATTTAAGCGCCCCCATCGAACTGGAAAAAGCCGACATTTACGACATTGATGAAAAAAACGCCGCTTTCATTGTTGCCCGCCAAACGGACATCCGGGGAACCTGGACGGCGGAAACGACAAAAAAAATAAAGAAATATAAAAAAATCAAAAATTTCAACCTGTATTCCATGACCGGCGGCATTGTAAGAGCAAGAAAATATCTTGCGGAAACAAACAACGGTGGCGGCAAACTTTTTGACAATGTATCCGGACTTGCAAATCTGGGTTTTGCAAAAGTATATGATGAAAAATGCGACAATATTTTTTTCATCGCAACCGATTTCCCAACCGACAAACAGGAACAATATGTCGATCTGCTCAACCCCGGCCGCAATCCCCGACCGGTAAACGAGGTTATCTTAACCTCCGAGCTGGCGCGATTAATAAAACCGGAAAATATTTCCGTTCGTACCTTGAAAATAACCGGCAAAATCACTCCGGAAATGATAAATACGGCGGCCAAATTCCGTGCCGTCGGCAACATTTTTTTTCAAAAAGCGGATTTTTCGGAAACGGAAAAGCTCGATTTAAGCCCAATCAGAAACTTTAATCTGCAATTGCCGAGCACAAACAATCTGAATGCTTTTAGAGAAGAAGCCTGCATGGTTGCCATAACCAACCCTCAAACAACCGTTACCACCATTGCCAAATTTGTCAACAACCGAAGCATCCGTTTTGCGGACTGTAAAAATATGCCTGCCGTTGGCAAAATTGTTTTTCCGTCGCAGATTGAGCATCTGATTTTGGACGCCGGTGAAAAACCGCAACTGCTTAATTTTTCTGTTTTTTCTCCCTGTAAAGAACTCAAAACCCTGCAACTGAACAAATACATCATAAAAGATGCGGACAAAACACAACTGCCCGAAAACCTGACCTATCTCGGGTTTGGCGGCTGTACGGCCAAAATCGAAGGCAAAGAGGGAATCATCGATTTTTCCCGTTTGTCCGGCATTGAGGAAATTCGATTTACGGCAACGGATTTCGACGGTGTCGGAAGGATTGTTTTTCCGTCGTTGCTGAAAACATGTTACCTCGACAGCAACATCTTTCAACCCGGCAGCATACTTGATTTTCATTTGTGCAAGGATATGAAAGAATTTGATATTTTCCAATTTGGAAACAGCCGTTTCGGTTGCAGAAAAATACTGCTGCCGGAAAGTCTGCAAAAATTTTCATGTTCCCATGTCAAAGCGGACGAGTTGGAAGAACTCAACTTTGCCGACTGTCGGGGCATAAAAGAACTTTCGCTTTACCACAGTACCTTTCCAAAATTGACAAGACTTGTCGCCCCGCAGGAAGTCTACAAGGAAGAAAAATGCAGCTTTGGCGAACAAACAAAAACAGACCTTATTGCCGCGGCGCCGCAAAGGCTGACCGCCCTGCCCTCCGCTTTTTATCTTGCGGACGGAAACACACGACGAATTTAGAATAATTATTATCATTACAAACCATAAAATCTTATTATTATGAACAAGTTGGAAGAACATCTGAAAACCCTGACCGATTTGACGGTACAATTCGGTTTTGGCAGGGAAGAAGCGGTTAAGCTCATCAAAAACCTGTTGTCGCAGTACAAAATATCGTTTGCCGATTTGTACCCCGACACGGCCGCCCGCTTCGACAAAATGCGCGAGCTCTGCGACGGATTGCAAAAAGAATCTTCAATTCTTTGGCAGCAGATTAATCCTCGCAGCGAAAACACAGACGAAAATGCCCTTTTCAAAGGATTTGTCCTGCCGCTGGAAGTCGTTTACGAAGGCGGCGTAAGGAGCAGAAAAGTCCTTTCCGGGCGCACGCCCGTCGGCGTTGTCGTCTATGGCAACAAGCTGCTTTACTGGCAGGAATCCGGCGAAGCCCTTACAGGCAGTCAGGCTGAGAAATATATCCGCCGACTGCCGGGTGGTTACAACTGGCACCTGATGAACGAACGCGAGGCTTGCAGCATTCGGGACATTCTCAACAAGGTTAACGACTGCCTGAAGGCAATCGGCGGCGACGTCATCGGTTCCCGCAACTACATGCTGGCCGACGATCTGCAGAGCGAGGGTATCATCCGCTATGTTGCCGACATCTGACGGGCTTTCGGTTCAAACCCTAAAAAAAAACGCCGCGCGGTTTTCCGCCGGCGTTTTTTTGGAAATACTCCCTGCTTACTTTCTAAACGAAAAACACAAAAACAGCCCGCCCAAGCAGATCAGCGCAAAGGGCACATACCTGTAACCGCCGCTTTCCGTTATGGTGAGTAAATAGCTGACAAAAGTCAAAATCCACATAAACAGAAAAGCAAAAACAAAAAACAGCCTGCGGGAAACGGCTCTTTTCTCGGCCGAAGTCAGTTTTCCGGCAGCTGCCTGAGGATGTTTTTGTCGCCAGATAAATTCATAAACGAGAAAGGCGGACAACACGGCAACGGCCACCCCGACAAAAGCATATATATGCGGGGCAACATCTTGAAAATAAACAACTTTTTCCATATAACACAAATAGTTTCATAAATAATTCGTTTTGCTTTTGCATAACATAAGCACCGGCATAAGGCAAGCGTTTTGTTTTCGAGACATTTTTTATTGTTTGTATTTATCCGTCGATTGAATTATATTGTTTGGCAGATAACCACATCTTTTGAGGAAAAAACAGATGATAAAAGTTTCCAATCTGATTTTTGACTATATGACGAAAAGAGCTCTTCACGGTCTTTCGTTTGAAATAGAAAAAGGCAGTATTGTTGCTCTTATCGGCCCAAACGGCGCCGGCAAAACAACGCTCATGCGCTGCCTGGCGGGGCTGGTCAAGCCCTTCAGCGGCGAAATTTATCTTAATGACATCAACGTGGCGGAAGATTCCCGCAACGCGCACCGGCATATTTCCTACCTGTCGGACGTTTTCGGCCTGTATGACAACTTAACGGCGCGCCAATGCCTGCGCTATGCGGCGCTGGCGTTTGACATTCCGACCGGCGAAATTGACCAGAGGGTGAGCGAAACAGCCGCCATGCTCAACCTGACGGAACATCTCGATACCTACGCCGGTAATCTTTCCCGCGGCCTGCGCCAACGACTGGCCATTGCGCTCGGCATCATCCACAAACCGGAATTCATCATCCTTGATGAACCGGCTTCGGGGCTGGATCCGGAAGCACGGCTCGAGCTCTCCAAACTGTTTGTTGCCTTAAAAGAACAGGGACACACGCTGCTTATCTCCTCGCATATTCTGGCCGAGCTTGAAGATTATGCCACCGACGTCATCGTGCTGAATGCCGGACGTATCGTCAAATACGAAAAATTCGGCAGCAAAACGACAAGCGCCGATACCAACAACAAAATCAACATTGCCCTGCGGGTTAAAGGCAGCCCCGAACAGGCCATTCAGTTTCTGGAAGAAAACAATTCGACAAGCGACATCTTTGGCGACGGCACATATATTCACGCCGCCGTCTGGGGAACGGAAAACGAATTGTGCGCGCTGCTCAGGGCGTTGATAAAGGCAGACATCAGGGTCATCGAGTTCCGTCCCGAGAAAAACTCGCTTAAAACCGCCTATTTTGAAACGCTGAAGGAAGGAGAAGAACATGTTTAGGAATCCGGAATTTATCAGAAACACCTGGACCGAGCTGACGGCCAAAAAGCTCGCGGCCATGCCCTTGATGCTGATAACAGTCTACCTGATGGCCTACATTCTCGGCGAAACCTGGCCGTTTTCGTTCCTGCCGGAAATTGCCGTCGGTTTTTATGTCGTGCTGACATATATCTGGGGCACCCGACTGGCGGCGGAAACGGTGGTTAAGGAAATCAACGCCAACACCTGGTCGTTTCAGGTCATGACTTCCATGTCGCCTTTCAAAATGGCAATCGGCAAAATATTCGGCAGCACGATATACATCTGGTACGGCAACTTTATCTGCCTTGCGCTTTACGTACTCGCCTTTCATCTGCATGCCGACCGGTTGCCGCAAACCACGCCCGGCGCGCTCTTTACCAATGTGCTGCTGTTTGTTCTGTTTGCTCTGGCGGCGCAGATTCTGCCGCTTTTGCTCAGCCTGCACTCCATCCGTTGGCGGCATTTTTTTGAAAAATTTGACGTAACCTTTTTCCAGTTCACGGGGTTTGCCATGGTTTTCCCGCTGTACAAAGTGATGGGGAGCGACGGCGGCATTTTGTGGTACGGAACTTATTTTCCGATAAAAGAAGCGGCGGCAATTTTCCTCTGCATTTTCATTGTCTGGGGTTTTATCGCCGTCATCAACCAGATAAAAACCGAATTCGGGCAGGAGCCCTACCCCGTTTCGTGGTTTCTGTTCACCTTGTCGCTCGTGGCCGTTTTGTTCGGTTTTAACGACGACGCGGCCGACAACCCGCTGACAGCTTACAAAGGCACGCTGTTGTCGTTCTTTGCGGTGCTCTGCATCACCTATCTGACGCTTTGCGGAGAATCGAACATGGCTCTGCGTCCGCACATGGTGTTAAAATATTATCGCACCCGCCAGTTTAAGCGGCTGTTCATGATTATGCCGCGCAGCCTGATTACCATTCCCGTCATCATTGCGCTGGCGTTTGTGCTGAGCACGCAGTTCGGCAGGCTGAACGCCGTACAGGGCAACGGCATGAGCTTTATGGTGTGGGCCATGATCATGTTTATGCTGCGCGACTTTTGCTTTATCTATCTGTGGTCGCTGTTTGCCCAGGGCAACGAAAAGGAAACGACGGTGGTGCCGGTGCTTATCTCGCTTGCCACCTATACCATCGTCCCGGTTTTGTTCCGGCATTTTGATCTCAATATCTTTTGCCCGTTTTTCATGCCCTATTTTTACGCCAACAGCTATTTGAGCTTTAATGAAAGCGCTTTCCTGACGGTTATTCCGCCGGCGCTCGAATTTTTGTTCATGCTGGCGCTGCTCTCGCTCGGCATCCGCAAAAAGTTCCGCGAACTGGAGGCCTGAGCCTTCGGCAGCGGACGCAGACTTTCAACAAACAAACGACAAGGCTCCGCTCCGGCGGGGCTTTGCCGTTATGATAACCGGCAAAAATTAAGCGTTGTTTTTTCTTTTGTTTGTGCTATAATATCTTATCCTGTAATTTTCGGGAGGTATTGTTATGAAGAAAAAAGATTTTATCAGAGCCGCCGACAATCACGAGCGTATCCGCCGCGACGCGGCAGAACACGCCTCATACATCGGCCCGAAAGTTTTAACCCATATTTCCGAACAGAATATTCAGGATATTCTCCGTTGTTTTGACAAAGCTTATGCCCGTCTGATCGATGAAAACGAAAATCCCGGACGGCAGGAGTTTTGCCTGAAAACAAACGCACCCGTCGGCACAGATGCCATCGTCGCCGCCGAAGACATCACCGAAGGCGCGGCCTTTGAAGTCGTCTGCGGACTGGGCACCCCGAAAGCGGGAAAAGTAAAAATAGCCCTTATCAGCAGCAAAGACATGCCCACCACCAATCTGGTGCACGGTTTTTACGGCCCCTACCGGCAAAGCGGCAAAGCCGGCATGTACACCATGGCTTTCGGTCGGCCGGGGATGTCGCTGCCCAAAGATTTGGGCGAAAACGAATCCGAGCAGCTTTTGGCCTATAACCGCGAATGCCACAAGTTCTGGAACGGCGAAGGTTCCAAAAAAGGACATGTCTGCCTGGCCACGCCGGAAGAACTGAAAGCAACCATCCGCCAGATGAAACACTACGGCCTGCCGACAAAAACGCTGGAGCTCCGGTTGGAGGCTTTTTTCCGCGGCGGTGAAAAATCTCCCTTAAAAGAAGGCTTCAAACCTTCGCAAAAATCAAAAACAGCCGTCGACCTTGGAGAAATCCCTCTTGAAAGCGGAAACAGTTCTCATGCTGCGGGGAAAACAGATAACCTTTCGCTTAAACCCGCAAGCAAAAGTCGTTGAGAAAACGGGATAAAATTTTCATTTTTTAGAAAACCGGTTTATTTTCACATAAACCGGTTTTCTTTGTCTGCATGCCGAAACGGCTTTATCCTTACTTTTTAACAAATTTTTTTGCGGCTCTGATCCGTTGTTTCAGATCCTTGCGTTTCTGTTTCATAAGGCGGCGCTTTTTACCGAAAGCAAGCTTGGAAGCAAACCACAACAGCCAATACCTCCTCTTTAAGCGCGGCAGAAGCAAAACATCGGCTATATTTGTACGAATCTGTTCAGCTTTGCCATCTACCTGACCGCACAATATTTGATGGTAAAAAGGCGTTGCCGCAGTATATTGCCACCATTTGTCCGCCCATTCATATTCCGGAAAATTCCATGGTTTAATATCAGTTGTATAGTGGATAATCTGCGGCTTTGCCGCGGCTGTGTCATATTCCGCCCATTCCCCGGACAAAAAATTTACTTTGCCGACAAACTGCGGCAACCGGTGCTGCCACATCACGTTCCAGCCCATATCGGCAAACAGCACCCTCCCCCGGCAGCAGACGTTGAGCAGATCTCCGACGGCTCCCGCACCTTCTCAGGCACAAGTGGATACTTGTGCAAAAAAAATTCTCTTGGCAAGGGCTATTTTGCCGCTGTGGAAAAGCTCCGTACCCAAAAGAGAAGCCCCGTTTTTCAGACGGGGCTTCCTGTTTTTCGGATCGACTGCCGAAATTATTTTTCTTCCGGCCGATAGTCTTCGCCGTTGTAGGCGGCAATATAAATCCGGCGGATGTCTTCCATCAGCGGATAGACCGGATTGGCGCCGGTGCACTGGTCGTCAAAGGCTTTTTCGACAATGTCATCGAGCTTGGCGTAGAAATCTTCTTCCTTGATGCCCCAGTCGCGGATGGAGTGCGGAATTTCGATATCGTCTTTCAGCTTCGAGATGGCGGCAAGCAACAATTCCAGCTTTTCGTCATCGTCTTTGCCGCCAAGCTTCAGGTTGCCGGCAATCTGCCCGTAGCGCTGTTTGGCGTTCGGAAATTTATATTGCGGGAAAATCGCCTGTTTGCGCGGGCAGTCGGTGGCATTGTAGCGAATCACCTGATTGAACAGCAGCGCATTGGCTATGCCGTGCGGAATGTTGAACGCCCCGCCCAGTTTGTGCGCCATGGAATGGCAAAGCCCCAGAAACGAGTTGGCAAAGGCCATGCCGGCAATGGTAGCGGCGTGATGCATCTTTTCCCGCGCGATGGGATCGTCGGCACCGTTCTTATATGCCCGCGGCAGATAGCGGAAGACCTGCTTGATGGCCTCGAGCGCAGCCGAGTTGGTAAAGTTTGTCGCCATAACGGAAACATAGGCTTCCACCGCGTGGACAAGCGCGTCAAAGCCGGACGCCGCCGTCAGCCCTTTCGGCTGGTGGTCGACAAAGTTGGCGTCGACAATCGCCATGTTCGGCGTCAGAGCATAGTCGGCAATGGCGTATTTGACATGCGTCTTGTCATCGGTGATGATGGCAAAAGGCGTTACCTCCGAACCGGTGCCCGAAGTAGTCGGAATCGCTACCATCATTGCTTTTTTGCCAAGTTCGGGAATGGCGCAGATACGCTTGCGGATATCCATAAAACGCATGGAAATGTCGGCAAAGTTCACTTCCGGATGCTCGTACATCAGCCAGATGATTTTGGCCGCGTCCATCGGCGAACCGCCGCCCATGGCAATAATGACGTCCGGCTGGTACGGGCGAACCATCGTCAGAGCTTCGTCAATGGTCGACAAAGTCGGATCGGGCTTGACGTCAAAGAAAATCTGATAGTCCATATCCATTTCTTCCAGCACGCGGGTAACGTTGTTGACCATGCCGGAATCGAACAGAAAACGGTCGGTAACGATAAAGGCGCGTTTTTTGCCTTCCAGCTCGCGCAGCGCCTGATCGACCGCGCCGCGTTTGAAATAAATTTTCGGGGGAACCCTGAACCAAAGCATATTTTCTCTCCTTTCGGCAACGGTCTTATAGTTCAACAAATGTTTGACGCCCACGTTTTCGCTGACGGAGTTTCCGCCCCACGAACCGCAGCCGAGCGTAAGCGACGGTTCCAGCTTGAAGTTGAACAAATCGCCGATGCCCCCTTGCGACGACGGCGAATTGACAAGCAGACGGCCGGTCGGCAGTTTGGTGGCAAAACGGTCTATACGTTCCTGCGAACGGCTGTCCGTATACAACACGGAGGTGTGCCCCATGCCGCCCAAATGCACCAGTTCCATGGCAATTTCCGTCGCCTGATCAAAATCTTCCGCTTTGTAGAGAGAAAGAATCGGCGACAGCTTTTCGTGCGCGAACGGATTTTTAATATCGGTCGAGCTCTGTTCGGAAAGCAGAATTTTGGCGTGCGGCGGAACTTCAAAACCGGCCAATTTGGCAATAACCGCCGCCGGCTGGCCGACAATCGCCGGATTGACCGTCATCTTTTCGGTTAAAATGATTTTGCCGAGTTTTTCGTTGTCTTCGGCGTTCAAAAGATGGGCGCCGCGATAAACGAACTCTTTTTTCACCTGTTCATAAACGTCTTTGACTGCAATAACCGACTGTTCGGAAGCGCAAATCATGCCGTTGTCAAAGGTTTTGGACATCAATATGTAGGAAACGGCCATTTCCACATCCGCGGTTTCGTCAATCACCGCCGGCGTGTTGCCTGCGCCGACGCCCAAGGCCGGCTTGCCGCTCGAATAGGCCGCTTTTACCATTCCCGGGCCGCCGGTGGCCAAAATGGTGTCAACCAGCGGATGGGTCATCAACATGTTGGAAAGTTCCAAAGTCGGCTCGTCTATCCAGGCGATGATATCTTTCGGAGCGCCGGCGGCAACGGCAGCGTCACGCACCAGACGGGCGGCGGCAATGGTGGATTTTTTTGCCCGCGGGTGCGGCGAAAAAATAATGGCATTGCGGGTTTTTAAGCAGATAAGCGACTTGAAAATGGCCGTCGAAGTCGGATTTGTCGTCGGAATAATACCGGCGATAACCCCCAGCGGTTCGGCCACGATTTTTATGCCGTTGGTGCGGTCGGATTTTATCACGCCGCAGGTTTTCTCGTTTTTGAATTTATTATATATATATTCAGAGGCAAAGTGGTTTTTAATGATTTTATCTTCCACCACGCCCATACCGGTGTCTTCTACCGCCATTTTGGCCAGCGGAATACGCGCCTTGTCGGCAGCGGCGGCCGCCGCCTGGAAAATGGCGTTGACTTTTTCCTGCGAAAAAGTTGCGTATTCCTTTTGTGCGCGGCGCACACGGGCGATGAGCGCGTTTAAGGCCTCGGTATCGGCCACGATTTCCGATGTTTCAACAGTTTTTTCTTTTTGCTCCATTTAGGCATCTCCATATAAAAAACTTAACTGACGCGGTATACTAGCGACATTTGTTCGGCAAGTAAAGAGCCAAAACAGGAACCGTTGTCGTTTTTTGCTAACATTTTATTACCGGATGTTTCCAAACGGCAAAGACATTGCGGAGCATGCGGCAGCCCCCGATATCGGCGGTTTTTTCGGCGGACGGAGGGCGCCTGCCTGTTCCGCCGTCGTTTTTTTCATAAAAAAAAATAAAAAAAACAAAAATTATGCTGGACAACAAAAAAAATATCCGTTATAAGCTTTTTCGAACAACAAATGCTCGGGTAGCTCAGTTGGTAGAGCAGAGGACTGAAAATCCTCGTGTCGGCGGTTCGATCCCGTCCCCGAGCACCATTCATTTCTTAGGCTTTGCGATAATCGGCAAAGTCTTTTTTTTTGCCGATTTTTCAAAATTGTTTTCGGTATATTCGGTATATTCGCGATAAAAAAAACGGCCGGCAAAAAAACGCGGCGGCCACTCGGGTTTGTGCGAATTTTTACACTGTCCGACTTCAGTCGGCACGATTTTCGTCTGCAACCTGCTTTTCGGGCAACAGGCGGATTAACGTTATATCGGAAGGTGCCAACAGCCTGAGCGGCGGCCCCCAATAGCCGGCGCCGCGGGAAATATAGAGCTTTCCTTCCGGCAGATCATACATGCCGGCCAGATAATTGTTGACGATTTTAACCGGAATGTGGAACGGGAAAATCTGCCCGCCGTGGGTGTGCGCCGACAGCTGCAAATCGAATCCGCGCGCCAGATATTCCCGCGCCAGCGTGGGATTGTGCGCCAACAAAATTTTGTAAGAATCGGAAAAAGCGTTATCCAGAATATGCTCGTAACCGGCCTGTTTGCGCAAAACCGGAATATCGGGCACACCGGCAACATAAAGCGGCAGTCCCGCAACGTTAACCCCGTTGCCCGCAAGCCAAACCACGCCGATTTTTTGCAGATACCATTGAATGGCTACGATTCCGTTATAAAATTCATGATTTCCGGGTGAATAATATATTCCGTAGCGGCTCTTTAGTCTTTTCAATTCATCCGCCTGAGTTTGGACGGCTTCCATATTGTCATCAATGATATCCCCGGGCATAACCACGATGTCCGCATTCAAAGAATTGACTCTGTCGACCATGTCGGCAAACCATTTTACGGGTTTTGAACGATCGATATGCATATCGTTTATCTGCACAATACGGATTTCTCTGTCCGTCTTCGGAGTCCGGATTTCCACCTCTTTAACCGCCGGCGTCCGGATGCCCGCATAAAGCGCCCCGAGAGAAAACAGGAAAGCAAATCCAAGCGTAACGGCGTTGACTTTTGTCAGCAGAGCAACATTGAGCGGGCTCCAGTTCGGTTTTGCCGTTCCCGTCAACCGCGCAATGCCGTATGCGCCGCCCCACAATATGTCTCGCGCCAACAGAAGCATCAGCAATATAAATACAAAACCGAAAAGAAAATACCCGATTAACGATATTTTTCCGTAAATCTCAGAGGCAAGCCAGGCCTGCCCGCGAAGCGCTCTCATCAGCACCGGCGTCAGCCAGCAAAAAAATATCAACAAAAAAACAAAAATCTTCCACCACGGAGAAATTTGGTTATAACCGCAAAGCGTACGGGCGCTGATGAGAGCACCGGCAAGAGCTATGGTAAAAAAGGCGATGGCAAAATACACTTGTTATTCCTTTTGCGGAGATGACTGGTTCATATGAAGCTATGCCGTTGTATTATTATTACGACGGCGATATACTCGTTTGGGCGCAGACGCCGGCACGGAAGCTGTCGCCGTTTCCGCTTCGGAAAGCGCCGGACTTTCTGCCTTGTGCGTAATTTCAATAATTTTGAAAGACTTGCGGGGCTCTTTTTTGAGCAAAACGGCATCTTTCGTCGATGCTGTTTCGGTTGCGGTTACCGCAGGCTCTTTTTCCCGATCGGTTGTCGCTTTTTCCTCTTCTGCGGCTGAAGCGCCGTCCGCCGCATTTTCGGCTTCGGCAACATTTGCGGCATTTTCTTCGGCAACATTGTCTTCTTCCGTTTGCGGCGTTGCCCTCATCTGATTTTTGCGTTCGTTGATTTCGGTTACGATTTTCCGGTAGTGTTCGGCATACTGGCGGAAAATCTCGGCGCTCACATAGTCGTTGTTGCTCTGCGCCTCTTTGGCAAAATCGTTGTAGCGCCGGATGAGATCAAGCGCCGTTCCGTTAATTTTGCCGGCAATGGAATTGCTGTCGAATTTGTAATTCAGCGAATAAATGACGCCGCCGCCGTTATTGGCGCCGCGATATTTGACATTATTTGTTTTTTTCATCTTTGTACCATAAAAACATCATATATTAAGGAGTGGTAAACCGACTATCGGCACACTCGCGGGTAAATTGTTAGTAAAACGGAAAGCAAATGTCGCGGCGGCAATTTTCTCCCCCGCAAGCATTAACAAGGTGATAATACAGATATTTTTGCGAATTGCAAATTATTTTTTCAATATTACACAACGGGCTATACCGCTCAAGTCGTTTAATATCTCCGTCGTTTGCCAGCCGGCGGCGGCAAACAGCGTACTGACATCACCGGCCTGTCCGCACCCGACCTCAAGCAGCATACGGCCGCCCTCCTCCAGCCATTTGCCGGCAACATCCGCCAGCCGGCGATAATGATTGAGTCCGTCGGCGCCGCCGTCCAACGCAAGCTGCGGGTCATAATCTTTTACTTCCGCTTCCAGAGCGGCAATTTCCGCCGTCGGAATATAGGGCGGATTGCTCACGATCAGGTCGAAACGGCGGTCAAAATCATCGGCAAAATAGTCAAAACGCAGCAACTCGGCTCTTTTTTCGACACCGAGTGCGCGGGCGTTTTTAGCAGCCACCGCAAGCGCTGCCGGCGAAACATCGGCGCCGCATCCCGAAAGCATCGGAAAATCGGCCAACAGCGATAACAGCAGACAGCCGGAACCGGTGCCCAAATCCAAAACCGTATGCCAATCGTGTTCTTTCATCAGAGCGGCGGCGGCCTCAACCAACACTTCGCTGTCGGGACGCGGGCTCAGCACGTCTTTGCTGACGGCAAAATCATATTTGTAAAAACTGCGGCGGCCGACAATCTTGTCCAAAGGTTCATGCGCCAGTCTTCTTGCTGTCAGTTTTTCCGCTTTTTCCCGGACAGTCGGCGAAAGTTCCCGCCACGGACAAAAATCTTCCACCGGCTCGTTTGCCGCAAAAGCCAGAAGCAGCCGCGCTTCCAGCCGCGGCGAATCCACGCCGCCCGCCGCCAGACGCGCCACCGTTGTTTTGAAAAAATCTTCCGCCATGGGGTTGTTTAGTCTTCCGAACTTGTGAACGGGTTGGTAAAAATGTTGTTCTTTTTGAGTTTGCGAACTTTTTTTAAGCGTTCTTCCATCCGCTCCTGCATGCCGTCAAGAGATTCCGAGGGGGAAAAACTTTCCTTAAACTCAAAACCGGTCAACGGGGCAACAACCATTTCCCCGCCGAATTCTTCAAATTTGCTTTTGCTTTTTTTGCCGGCCATAAGAGTTATTTCTCCGCTGCTGAAAGTTTTGAAGTCAGGCTGCCTGCCGTTCTTCGGCCGAGAGCTCTTTTTTTACCAGTTCGGCCAAATGCTCAAAAGCTTTTTTCTCTATCTGGCGAATCCGCTCGCGGCTGACCGAAAATCTGGCGCCTATTTCCTCCAGCGTATCCGGCGTTTCCGTCAGCATGCGGCGGCGAATGATGTAAGCTTCGCGCTCCGGCAACATGGCCAAACATTTTTGCAAAACCCTGTGCTTTTGTTGCGCCTCCTGTTTGCAGGCAAGAGAGGCCTCCAGATTTTGTCGGCGATCCACCAGCATGTCTATTTTTTCGCGCGCGTCTTCATCGTCGCCGACGGCAACGTTCAACGACGAATCGCCGCCGAGACGACGGTTCATCTCCACCACCTCTTTTTCGTCGACAACCAGCTCACCGGCAATTTGTTTTACGACCGAGGGCTCAAGCTCTTTGTTTTCATACAGTCCGAGTTTGGCCTTAATCCGTCCGAGGTTGTAAAACAGTTTTTTCTGCGCCGCGACGGTGCCTATTTTTACCAAAGACCACGAACGCAAAATAAAATCGTTGATGGCTGCCTTTATCCACCAGATGGCATAAGTCGAAAGGCGTACCTTTTTGGCTATGTCAAATTTTTTAACCGCCTGCATCAGACCGATATTGGCCTCCGAAATCAGGTCGGCCAACGGCAAACCATAACGTCGGTATGTCAACGCAATTTTGGCAGCAAGCCGCAAATGCGACAACACCAGACGATGAGCCGCCTCCAAATTGTTGTTTTTCTTAAAATCAAGTATCAGAAGCCGCTCTTCTTCTTCGCTTAAAACCGGAAAGCTTTTGATTTTTTCAAAATAGGCAAGCAAACCACCGCTCTCCGGCAAAGCCGGTAACTGCGGGGTCGGGTTAAGCACCATCAATGAAGAACTTGTTGTCATCTGACATCACCTTCCTTTCTACACGAAGAGTAATTATATACTTTTTCTTTATTTTTTCAACAGGCAATCGGCAATTTTTTTCAAGCCGGATTTTCATCCCGTCCGCTTTCCGCTTCCGGCACGGTTTCTTCCGCCACGGCATCGTCCGGCGCAATCTCCTCCGCGGCAGCATCGTCTTGCGCAATTTCCTCCGCGACAGCATTATCTTCGATTGCGTCATTATCTGCCGCCGGCTCTACATAAACGGAAAATTCGTTGCCTGTTTCCGACATCGGCACAAAGTTCAAAATGTGCACTCTCGTGCCGCCGCCTTCCGGATACATCAGAAGGTAGATGTCGCTGTCGTCGTTGCCTTTGCAGAGCCGCAGGTCGTCATTGCCGAAATGATAATTGACCTTGGTCATAATCAACTGGCTGGCAACGGCATAGTTATCCGCGTTGTCAAAATCGTCTATCGGAATTTCCGTAAATTCCCTCAGGTTTTTCAGAAGCAAAGCCTGCCGGCGGCGGCCGATGATGCTGGTTGCCGGACTGCCGCGGTAATATTCGGCAATTTTTTCGGCAATCGCCGTCAGCACACCGGTGTCATTGCATTCGGGAAGGCTCTGCCTCTGTTCCGCCTTTTCCTCTGCGGCCGGTATTACCATATTGATTTCTTCGGTCGGCTCTTCGGCACGGGCGCAAAAAGCCAGACAAACGGCAAAAGCGGTTAAAAAACAGCGCAGCATTGTCTTCTCCTCAAAATGTTATTGTCATGCCCGACGCCTCTTACCATTGCGTCCGGCAAAAACCGCCGATCTCAGAAGTTAACCGATTTCGGCGTCCGCGGGAAAGGTATGACGTCGCGGATGTTGCCGATGCCGGTAACAAGCAGCATCATCCGTTCAAAACCAAGCCCGAAGCCGGCATGCGGCACCGTACCGTAACGACGCGAATCGAGATACCATTCATAATCAGCCTCAGTCATACCCATTTCTTCAATACGCTTAATCAGCACATCCAACCGTTCTTCACGCTGAGAACCGCCGATAAGTTCACCGATGCCCGGCACCAGCACATCCATGGCCGCAACCGTTTTGCCATCGTCGTTCAGACGCATGTAAAAAGCCTTGATTTCTTTCGGATAATCACGGACAATTACGGGTCTTTTGAAATATTTTTCCGCCAGAAAACGTTCGTGTTCTGTTTGCAGGTCAACCCCGTATTCCGGCTTATATTCAAAGCTTTCGCCGGAATTTTTCATAATCTCGATGGCCTCGGTATAGGTAATGCGGGCAAAATCGTTGTTGACAATCGTTTCAAGTGTCGATTTTAACCCCGGAGCAACAAATTTTTCAAACAACTCCAAATCGTCGGGGCAATGTTCCATAATATGTTTAACACAATACCGCACCATATCTTCGGCCAAATCCATATCATCATGGATATCGGCAAAAGCCATTTCCGGCTCTATCATCCAAAACTCCGCCGCATGACGGGTGGTATTTGAGTTTTCTGCACGGAAGGTGGGGCCGAAAGTATAAATATCGCCCAAAGCCGTGGCATACATTTCGCCGTTCAGCTGGCCGGAAACCGTCAGTCTGGCCTCTTTGCCGAAAAAGTCCTGCGAATAGTCCACTTTGCCGTCGGGCGTTTTCGGCAGGTTGTTCAGGTCAAGCGTGGTCACCTGGAACATCTCGCCCGCGCCTTCGCAGTCGGAAGCGGTGATAATCGGCGTATGCACATAGCGAAAACCCCGTTCGTGGAAAAAGCTGTGGATGGCATACGACAGCTCGGAACGGATGCGGAACGCCGCCCCGTATTTGTTGGTGCGCGGCCGCAAATGGGCTATCGTGCGCAGATATTCGTCGGTATGTTTTTTCTTTTGCAGCGGGTAAGTTTCGTCCGCAAAACCGTAAACCTCTATTTTTTCGGCCTTGACCTCAAATTTCTGGTTGCCGCCCTGCGAGGGCACCAAAGCCCCTTCCACCGCCACCGAAGAACCGGTGGAAAGTTTTTTGATGTCTTCATAATTGGGCAGATTGTTGCCGGCGATAACCTGAATGTTTTTCAGGCAGGAGCCGTCGTTTATTTCGATAAAAGAAAAATCTTTCGCGTCGCGGCGCGTGCGTACCCAGCCTTTGACCAGCACTTCGGGCAGCGGGGCCTCGGCAGACAACAATTTTGCAACCTTGGTTCTTTTCAACATTTTCTTTTTCCCGTCAAAAGTTATTTATGCTTGTTTGGTTTGTTTTTTCTTTGCCGCAATATATAACAGTTTGCGGCGTTTGGCAAGAGTCCTCCATTGACAAAAAAAAATCTGTAGATAATATAAAAACAGTTAAGTTCTCAAATTAACCAGCGGAGAAAACAAGATGAAAAAATTTGCATTTTTACTGCTGCTGCCGTTTGCGCTGACCCTGGCCGGATGCGCGGCGCAGATAGGCGTAAACCAATATGATTCGTCGGCCGTCGGTTCGGTCAACCGCGCCCGAATGGGAACAATCGTTTCTGTCCGTCAGATTACTGTGGCCGACAGTAACGGTTCGCTCGGCACAACGATCGGCGGCATTGCCGGCGGCGTAGCCGGTTCGCAGATCGGCAGCGGCAGCACGGCCGCCGTGCTTGGCGCCGTCGGCGGCGCACTGGTCGGCGGAGCGGCAGGCAACATGGCTCAGCGCGGCCTTTCCAGCCAGAGCGGTTACGAATATGTCGTCCAACTTGACGGCGGCGGGTTGATTACCGTCACTCAGGGCAGCGACGTGCTGATGACCACCGGTCAGCGCTGCATGGTGCTGTACGGAAGCGGCTCCGAACGGGCAAGAATTATCCCCTACAACGGATATGGCATATGAGCCCGCAAAATGACAGGTTTGCCGAAGCCCTCGGCAATTTGCAAGCTTTGGACGGAGCGTCGCCGCAATGGCAGACGGCTCCGTCTGTTTTTGACGAATATGTTTTGAGCGCGCCGGATTTGGGCGAACGAAACTTTGCCCCTTTTTGCCGCCTGTTCGGGCGTTTTGTCAGCCGGCTCGACAATCTGAGCTACAATGCCGCCGAACTGGCTTTGGCCAGACGCGCCATGCAGACGCCCGAAAGCGCCGAACTGTTTGACGAACTGAAAACGGATGCCTTTCGCGGAGATGCCCGGGGACTCGAAAAAATCGCCCGCGCCATCGGCGACAACGCCGACAAAAAACAAAGCGTCTGCCCCGGCTTTGCCGCCCGCACGCAAAAATTCTTTGCCGACCAGATATGGCGACATTCGTTTACCGACGAAGAAATTTTGCGGCTGCAAAACACCCTCGGCCGGCGGCTGCCGAACCCGCGGATAGAAGAAATCCTCCGCGCCGCCGCCCGCGAAACGGGGCTTGTCCACAAGCAAAAAAGAAACCGCGACATGCGCTCGCTCAATCGCTGGGCAATGGCTTTCAACAGTGATGATTTGTTAAAAAAACTTTCTCTCCGCAACACTTATATCAACGTTGCCTACGCCCGTCTGGTGCGGCAGACGGACACCAAAGACCTTGACCCCGAAGAACTTTATCGCCGCCACCGGCTCGATGTGCAAAAACAGGTGCGCGACCTGACCGGCACCAGAGATGCCAAAGGCAAAGAAATCTGCCGCAAATATGCCGTCAACAAAGTTTATAAGGCCATTGCCGGACAGGACAAGTTCAAGCTGCAGTGCGTGCAGCACGCACTTGCAAAATATCGGGACGAAGCCTTTTGCCGCGAAACGGCGGCCATCCTTGCCGCTCTTGACGGCGGCGACAAAAACCGCAACGTCCTGCTGCCGGCCGATTTTGCAAAATCTCAAAACGGCGGCGGGAGATGATTTTGGTTCATTATCCTTTTTTATACACAAACAGAGGGATGCCGAACAATTTAAGTGTATACGTGTTGTTAAAATAAACGACTCTGGCAAAGGAAATTCCAAACAACGCCATTTTCCAGCCTGTTGCGGCCGATTTTCTGAATTTACGATATGTTTTCTTATCCAAAACCTTTTTCAGGCCTTTGCATAATATCTGCTGATTTTTTCGGTTGTCGCTCATATCGTTATAGGCAAAGCACGAAAACTTTACGCACCATCGGCGAAATTCTTTTTCCATGCAGGCAAAACTTTCCTTCTGGCGCAGGAATCTCATAATTTCCGGAATTGTTTTCAGCAATTGGAGACGTCCGCCTGCAGCCGTTGCAATCAGCGATGTCTGGTTGCGGCAATAGCGGTAAAACGAATTCGGTATCAGTTTTACTTTTTGCGCCGCGGCAAACAGCGGCAGCATAAACATCATTTCTTCTCCGTAATAGCGGTTTGCCGAAAAATAAAAATGGTTATGAAGCAGAAAATCGTGGTTTATCAGCAAATGCCAGCAGCAAAGGCGGTTCTTGAAAAACGAGGGCAAAAGCTCCCCGCCGGAAACTTCTTTTTCTCTGTCGGCGGAAAAAAATATATTTTTTTTGATGCCGTCGGTTTGAATTTCCAGAGCGTTAAACGACAATATTTCCGCAGCGCTTTCTTCGATTTTTTCATACGCCGTCAAAAAAGTTTCTCTTTCCACATAATCATCCGCGTCAACAAACGCTATATATTTTCCCTCGGCCGCGTCGATGCCGGCATTGCGACAACCGCCCGGCCCGATTTTTTCGAAAGAAAGGACTTTTACGCGGGCATCCGTCGCGGCATAATTGTTTAATATTTCCGAACTGTTGTCATCCGAACCGTCATTGACACAAACAATCTCCATATCCGCCAGAGATTGAGCAAGCAGCGAATCCAGACAACGTTTCAAATATCGCCCGGCATTGTAGACCGGCACAATCACGCTGACTTTATATTTCCATTTTTTCCGTATCTGTTTTTCAAAAACGGAAGGGAACGGAAGAATGTGTGCCAGTTCCCATTTTATCTGATAACGTTCTTCAGAAAACAGATACTCGTTGTCATTGATGCAGAACAACCCCGGATTTGTCCGGCAAAGAGTTGAAGACAGCATGGCGGGACGCATAACGGTTTCGGAAATTTTTTGCCGGCGATTGCTCATTGTCAAATTTATTTTTCTGATAAGAGAAAGCCGCGGATCAATATTCCTGTTGTGTACCAAAATGCCGTTGCCGGTCGCCAAAGCATAATATCCCCAAAGTGAACGTTGCAGGGTCTCTCTTTCACGAAAACGCTGACGGACGGTTTTTGTTGTCAATTCGGGAAAAGCCTGCAGGCAGCGACGGACATCCGACAAACGGTAGGCGTCAATATTGTGATGCGGCGAAAACGGATAATATGTCCCGTATTTTTCTTTGATTAAATTTTGCGCCAAAAGCACCTGATCGGTATAAACGCAGGGAGCGGAAAGATTGCTGTTTCTTAAAAAGACATATGGTCTGCCGTCCGGCGCAAAAAAATAATCCGGAGTGAGCGGGCGGGCAACCATCATATCATCGTTGGCATATAAAAAATGTTCCGACAACCCGGGAATATTGCACAAACAGGCCTCGATGGCATTTGAATTAAACGTCGGCAAGGCATCTTCGGGAATTATGTCCCGGTGATCAACAATGCTTATTTTGGGATTGTCCGTATCCAGCCATTCGGGAACCTGTTCGTCACTGACAATGAAAATATGATTAATCCAGGGCATATACATTTCGACCGAGCGCAGGGAAAATTTTAATTCGTCATGCTGGACGAAACGACAGCTGTATGCCGCTTCCGCATTTACCAGACCATATTTTTGCTGCCAGTATTCTTTCTTTTTCAGCCATTTCGGATCACTGCCGTCACACCAGAGATACACCAAGTCTATTTTCATCTTTTTCCCCATAGTCTAAAAAGCAAAAAACCACCTGCAAAGGTGGCCGGGGAGTTCGAAAATCATGTATGCGAGATGATCCTTTTAACTTTTTAGCCAAAAGGCCTTGGACATCTGTTAAAAGCTCCCCGGCCTCTGTCAGACAGCCGAGGATACAAAAAACCGGTGCATAATATATTATGCACGAAATTTAACGATGCTATATCATGCACCGCGCATACAAAATCAAGAGCTTTCGACGGCTCCCGCACCTTCTCAGGTACAAGTGGATACTAAGCAAAAAAAATTCTCTTGGCAAGGGCTATTTTGCCACTGTGGAAAAGAACGACAATTTGCAAATATTGCGCTAAAAAACATCTGCTCAGAACAAAATCGGCACAACCACGACCGCCGAAAAAACGGCCTGCTATTTTCCAAATTTGTGCGCAATCCCGTTTTTATTCAGAAAAGATACGTAATTTTCCAGAAGCTGCGGATATCGTTTATTCAGTTCCGAAAAATCGGCACGCTCATAAACGGTTCGCAGGCTCATGGTTTCCGGATGCATTCTATTGACCGGCACAAACGGAATCTTTAGGAAATCGCACAATTCGTAAGTTCTGGAATCTGAGACCAGACAAATGGCCGGAATGCCGTTTTTTAAGGAAACGATTGTTCCGTGAATGCGAAAACCGCATGAAAAATCTCTGGTTTTTATAAAATCTTCCCACTTGTCAATATCGGTAAACACTTCAAACATATTGTTTATTTTTTTGTTATGACAGACTTCTTCCTCACTGATGCCGAAATGGCGGGCAATTGCGGTTATCGAATCGTTTAAGCGGCCGCCGTCAAAATGACTCAGATACTGCAACAGATGTCTGTTAGCCGCAAGATAGGGCAAAAAGCCGAATTCCGATTGAATGACAAACTTCGGATCTGCCAATCGGAGCATATTATTCAAAAGAGCATTGTGAAAACCGGTATGCCACGGCGTATATGGATCCCAGGCGGTGTGGAAAACGGGGCGCAACAACGGCGAATATTCCTTTTTATTGACAAGCGGCTGATTTCTGCCGTTGACAAACCAAGTCGGACAACCGATAACATCCACGTTTTTAATGCCGAGCTCTTTTAGCACGTCCGCCGTAAATTCTCCCCTGACGCCGACGGACACACATTTATCCGCAATCATCGACACCCATTTTTTCATTTCCGGAGACAAAGTCTCGGCATAGCGCGACGGCGACATCTCTTCCAAAACGGCCTGCGCGCCGAGCCCTATAATATTCAGCGGTTTTTGCAGTTTGTCTAAGAAAGAAAACCAACGCTCGAACGAAATTTCGTTTTTCGAAGGCCGTAAACAATTTGCCGCCAAAATCAGATATTCGTCAATATCGTCGTCTGTTGACCACGGAGAAGACCAGTCAAAATCGTAATCCAACCGTTTGCTCCCATAGTGGGCAATAACGATGTTGCCCGTATTATGGCTGATTTTTCTTTGAGTTTCGGAATCCGCCAGCTGCCACAGGGGAATATCCGTCGACGGCATATTACTCACCATAACGCGGCATTTGCGGCGGATTTTTTCTTTTGCCGGCGGACAAACAACCGATGACTGATTTTCGCTAAAACAACCGCGGAATATCTCGCGAACGCGGGCGGCAAAAACATCGGTCGTAAAATTTTGCAAATAGATTTTATGGCATTTCCGGCCGACGGCGGAAAGCCGTTCCCGGTCATACCAAACGTCGGCCATGATATCCGAAAGATTATCCTCTTCCGGAGAATAAAGATAACCGTTGACGCCGTTTGTAATAAAAGACGCCGTACCGGTTAAAACGGAGCAAATCAGCGTTTTTTGCAGCTGCATGGCTTCCGTCATCACAATCGGCATCGGATCGTCCAAAGACGGGCAAACAACAACATCAACCGAGGCCATCTCCCGCAGCGTTTTTTCGTGCGGCAGTTCGCCGGTAAAAACTACCGGCTCGTTTTTCGCCAGCTTTTTCAGGCGACGGCAAAAATCGTTGTCATCAACGCGCCCGACCACCTTAAAACGACAATTTTTCTTTATCTTCTCCGGCAGCTTTTTGACCGCTTCCAAAAAAAGATCCGTCCCTTTTCTTTCGCAGCACACGCCGAATATGCCAAACGTCAGTTTGTTCTCCCGCGCTTCGACAGCCGGC
This sequence comes from uncultured Alphaproteobacteria bacterium, assembly GCA_944390915.1. Classification (GTDB taxonomy): domain Bacteria; phylum Pseudomonadota; class Alphaproteobacteria; order RF32; family CAG-239; genus JAFUYI01. The sequence goes on along the minus strand of CALXRS010000013.1, from coordinate 3,385 downwards.
GTGTTTACGGCATCCAGACCATACAGCAAAATTTTCGATTTATTTTCGGGCACATGCTTGTCGGTAAAAGATTTTGAATATTCGCCGACAGAATAAACCTCGTCCATTTTGGCAAAAGCACGCGGCAGATCAAAAGCCCGGGTTGCGCAGCCGTAGCCGAAACAGCCTTCGTGCACCCAGCATATTTTCCGATTGGACGTATTGATGAGGGCGGCATATTTCAAACTGTCGATGGTGTTGAACAAAATAACCGGAAAAGATGCCAGAAATTTGTTCAGTCCCCTGTCCCGGCGATACAAACGCAGCAAAAAATGCTCGTCGACAACATATTTGAGCGAACGCTCCCGCAGCTCATCTTCCAAACCGCCGCCGCAAGGCGACAGCATAACCGGTTCCATGCCGCTTTTGCGCAGAGCCTGCGCCATGTTTAGCAAGGCAATCGGCGCGCCGGTCAGGGAAAATTCGTGAGAAACCAGAAGCACCTTTCCGCTGCCGGACAATCCGGCATAATCAACGGGCGCATTTTTTACCCGCGATATTTCTCTTTTTTCCTTTCGTCCGTACAATTCGTAATGCAACAGCGGATTCATGTTCGCAAATAAAATGTCCGGATAGCGATTCAGATAAAAATCGTTGTCAAAAGCCGCCGACGGATTGTATCCCAAAGCATAGCCCTCCGTCAGATAATGCGCGGCGGCGTCGGCCTTGGAGGCAGCTACGTCGGGATAATGCCCCAGATACCATTTTTTATCAAACAGAGCGGAATGTTTTATGGTTTTCCAGTGGTTCGGAGCGCGGTCGGAATTTCTTTTTTTGGATAATTGTCTGGAAAAAAAGGAAAACAACTTCATTTTACAGCCTTTCAATCGCCGAGTTTGCGGGAAAAAACAGGTACTTTGCATATCTTAATGAGAAGCTTGCCGCCGGAGGTAACTTTTTTATGATAGAAAAAGCGTTTCAGCGCGCGGGTTTTGTTATAACACAAAAAACGCCAGTTTTTCTTATCCGAACACGCAATTTTATAGCCCTGCGCCTCTATCACGCAACCAAACAGACGTTCCAGCAAATGAGCCAGCGTACCCGCATGGATTGCGCCGTCGGTCTGCTCAAAGTCGGCAAGCGAAAAATTATCCCTGATTGCCCGCAGCAGAGAACCGCGCACCATGAACATGGTGCCGGCAACAAAAGTTATTTTTTGAGGACAATCATAGCCGAGACGCGCCATAATCCGGCGGATTTCGGCATATTCTTCTTCGGTGGTGGCGGCAGAGGTTATCAGATATCTTGAACCGACCATTCCCAAAGTTTTATCTTCGGCAAACCGTTTTATGTTTTTTTCAAACAATTCCGGAGAACCGAGAACACCGCCCATCAGTAGCCTAAACCAGGATAAACGATCAATAAAACGATTGTTGATGAGCGTGTCGACGCCTGTGCGGCAATTTTTGGTATGGATTTTTAAGATAAGATCATATCCGCACAAATCGGCACGCTTGAGCATATCTACGAAAGGGCCGACATCATAGCCGCGGTTGGAGGTGACAAAAAACTCCGTTTCCGGATGAAAAGCCTTTATTTCGTCTGTCAACGAAGGATTTTCTTCCGCCATGGTAACATAAAGCCGATATTTGTAGTTTCCCATATTTTTGAGATAATTTTTTATGTTATCCCACATACCCTGATAATACAAATGCAAGTGCACGGCTAAAGACGGCTTCCTTTTTGTTGCCTGCATATTGATATTTACCCTTTCAAATATATTTTAAGAACGGCCGGTTACGGTCAACAATTAAACAATCACACATTATAATGTGTAAACATCATGAGTCAACTACAAAAAACACATTATAACATTATAGAATTACACAGCAGATAGTGAAAAAATGATTTTATGAAAGAAATTGATTTATTACGCGCAATCGGTCGAAAAGTGGCTCTTTTGCGTAAAGAACAAAAAATGAGCCAGGAAGAACTTGCCGCAGCTTCCGGCAAAATGATTAATACGATTTCCAACATAGAACGCGGATTGAGCGATCCGAAGGTTTCTACCCTTCTTGCCATTGCCCAAACCCTGAATATACGGATTGAAAATCTGTTTACCGACAATAACGTCGCGGGTGCTCCTCACGCCAGCAATAATCTCAAACAAATAAACGACCTCCTGCAAAACGAAGACGAGCGGATGACAGAGCTTGCCCTAAAACAAATCAAACTGCTTCTTGAAGTTAAAAATAAATAACAAAGGGATTGGCGGGCTATAGCGCGGGGCTTTCGTTTGCGAAGACTTTCGCTGACGGGAGCGCCGAAAAGAGGAAGCTGAAAAGAGGAGCGCCGAAAAGAGGAAGCTGAAAAGAGGAGCGCCGAAAAATCGGAAAAATACGGCTTAAAAGATAAAAAAATTCGGAAAGAAGCACCGGTTGCAACCACCCTGCCCGGATCTGTTATTAAAATCGGCGATTTTCTAAACAATCATCGCCGTCAATTCGGCTTCCGAAACAACCTTGTCATCAACCATGGATTTTCCTTTGAAAACAAAGACATTGCGTCTTTTCCGCACCTTTTCGATACGAATTTTCGACCGACTGCCGGGCTTCGACCGGTTTACAATAACACAAAAAAAATTTTTTTTGCAAAATAATGCTTGACCTTTATTTTTTTTGTCTGTATATATGCACCTAGTTTTTGATGACCCCATCGTCTAGCGGTTAGGACATCACCCTTTCACGGTGGTAACACGAGTTCGAGTCTCGTTGGGGTCGCCAATTCAAACGGCAGGTATAAAAACTGCCGTTTTTCTTTTATAAATCAAGAACTTAACGGCTCATCGTCAAATTTAGGGGCAGGGAGTAAAAAAGTATCATAATCAGAGCCCAGAAGTTAAAATAAGTTAAGCACATAAAATCCGCACGCGCAAGCGGTAGTTTTCAAAATTTCTGAACCCGTACGCTCGCCTTTGAATAAGTGGCTCATCGTCAAAATTAGGGGCACAAGCAGTTTAATGATATATGAGAGATGGAGCAACATAAAATATCAGTATCGCAATCGGGAATTTTGGTGTAAGGGGTATTATGTTGATACTGTGGGAAAGAACACAGAAAAAATCCGACAATATATATCCGAGCAGTTAAAGCAAGACCAATTGGCCGAGCAACTGACAATAGACTTAAACGACCCGTTTACGGGTAAGTAGTAACAGATTGCGTCTGCCTGATTTTTGAGTACCCCGTTCAGGGGATGCCAGTGGTAAAGGGTTATACCCGCATATGAAGAACCCCGCGTTTTACGCGGGGGTGCCTTTTTTTTATTGATCTGTCGCGGGAAAAGGATCGTTTTTTTGCAACACTCAAATAATAACTTAACGAAAGTTTAATTTCAAGATTATTTT
>CALXRS010000012.1 GCA_944390915.1 uncultured Alphaproteobacteria bacterium | reverse complement strand
TTAAGGCGTTTGCTGGTACTTTGAGCCTTACAGGCGTTAAGGCAGAACCGCCGGCTAGGCCGGCGGGTTCCTTTTTTTGCACCTGAACAATTTGCAGAATCGAGCGCAGGCATTATATCCGTACGAAAATCCGTAACATTCCGCGCGCCAAAAAATATCCGGTGCGTCAGAGCAGATTATCATCCGCCGTTTATCTTTCGTTTGTGCCGTCTCCCGTCTTAAAAAAGATTTTTTCTTTGGCCTTAATGCTTTTGCCGACAAAGCAGGAAGGAAAAGTATGCAGCGCCACGTTGTAATCGCGTACGGCGGCATTATACCGCCGACGGGCGTTTTGCAGATCGTCTTCGGCGGTTGCCCAGTCTTTTTGCATTTGACGGAAAGCGCCGTCGTCGGTAAGTTGTTTTTCCGCCCGGGTCAGCAAAGTTTGCATCTTATCGCTTAAAGCAATTTCGTATTCCTGTCGGCGACGGACATCGTCGGCAAAGTCGTTTTCGGCGGGGGACAGAAGATTTTCGGTCGGAAGACCGCGCGTTTGCAAATAGTCCGTTATCCGGCCGGAAAGTTCGCGCCGGCGCGCAAAACAGTTGTTCAGTTTATTCCAGGCGCGGACGGCAAGGGCATCCAGCCGGGCAAGCTGGTTGTAGAAAAAAACATAGCCGACAAGCAGAACGATAAAAACGGCAGCGGCGGTCATCATCAGACTTTTCTCCTTCAAAAGTCGGTTGCTTTGAAAGCATAATAACCGCCCGTATGTAAAAAGACAATTTTTTTATGGCGTTTATCGGCAGCTTTGTCTGCGGTTAAATTTGAACAAAAATTTTGAAAATTACCGCGGTTGCCGAAAAAAACATTATTGTTCAGAGCGGGGTATAGGTTGTGCGTTCGGCAATTATCTCTTTTATTTTTTGTCCGTCCCGGTCGGTCATGGCATAGAGCGGAACGGAAAAAGCGGTAAAGCGCAAATGCCGGCAGACATGTTGCATGAAGGTCAGCCGGCAGCCGAAATCGGCAGTCGGTTTCAAGATGATAATCCGCCGACGGAAAGGTCCGACGACCGTTTCTTCGGCGGCGGCGATATTTTTCCATTTCAACGGATGGCAACGGTCGAGGCGGATGTCTTCATCGGTAACAATTGCCAGCTTCTGCGGAAAAAAGTGGACATAGGCCGCGGCAAGCAGGCTGCAAAAACACAAAAGAACCGCAAACAGCCCGGCCGGCAGAAACGGCGCAAACAGAGCATGCCCGAATACAATGACCAGAGCGAGCCCGGCAAGGTTTGCTAAAAACAGCAGGCGCAGTTTGCGGCGGTCGTAATAGAAAAGGGCAAACAGAGGTTTGCGCGGCGTTTTTCTCATGGTTTGAACTCCCTGATTTTTTATAAATCGTAGCACGGAGATGGTTAATGCTTGGTGTATTTTGATTAAAATAACTTGACTTGGAGCGTACTCTAAATTGTAATTTTATCCATGAAAGACCGGAGGCGGCATGTTTTGCCGTTTCCGCAACAGGAAAATATGAACCGATAAGGAAATGTGAGAGGAGAGAAAAATGAGCAAAAAGGTATTGATTTTGTCGGCAAGTTTCCGCAAGGGCGGAAATTCCGATACTTTGTGCGATCGTTTTGCGGAAGGCGCGCGGGATGCCGGCAACGAGGTGGAAAAAATATTCCTCAACTCCAGAAAAATCGGCTACTGCCGGGGCTGCGGCGTTTGCAACGCCACGCATCGCTGCGTGCAGAAAGACGATATGGAAGAAATTTTGAACAAAATGGTGGAAGCCGATGTTATCGTGATGGCAACGCCGGTCTATTTCTATACCATGAACGGGCAGATGAAAACCCTGATTGACCGCACCGTTCCCCGGTATGAGGAAATCCGCAACAAGGATTTCTATTTCATCGTGGCGGCGGCCGACGACAACCGCGCCAATATGGAAAAAACGCTGGAGGGTTTCCGCGGCTTTACCGAAGACTGTCTGGACGGCGCGCGCGAAAAAGGCGTCGTTTACGGCACCGGCGCCTGGCAGGCAGGCGACATCAAATCTTCACCGGCCATGGATGAGGCTTATGAGATGGGGTGCGCCATCGCATAAGTCCGATTTTCTCCGTACGGGAAAAGCCGTCCGTCAAAGGGCGGCCTTTTCTTTTATCCGCTTGCGCCGACGACATCGACCGTCTGGAGGCGGAAATTCGGCGTTTGCGCGGCGTTCAGCCGGCAGATGAATTTTCTTTGGTCGGAGCAAACCAGCGGTTATATCCGTAGCTGATGGCAAAAAGCGAACCGGCCAGTCCAAACAGGGCGGCAATCCGCCAGACATCTTCAAGCGACGAAACGTCGTATAAAAAGACTTTGCCCACCACCAGATAGATGAGCGCAAAAGCCGGCTTGACCAGCACGCGGTCATAAAAGCCCAAAGCCAGCCATATACCGCCGAGGACAAGCCAGAGGGCGGAATAGGCAAAAATGCCGCCGTCGTCAAAGGAAATGGACCGGAGGTACAGTTTGCCGTACAGGCCGTATGTCAGGAGGGCGGAAACCAGAACAAAAGACATTACCGCGGCGGCAAGGGCAAATTTGTTTTTGTGAATGCCTTTTGGGGCAACGGCGCAGACGGCAAAGATGATAAAAGGCACGCCGTAGGCCAGAAGAATGTCCGCCGCGTCAACGGGAATGCCGTTAAATATCGGCGAGTTGGCCAGACCGTCAAAAAACAGTCGCCAGAGGCCGACGGCAAAAACGGCGGCGCCGAATGTCTTTTGTCGGTTGAGGGCGTATGGCAGCGCCGCGCACAGCAGCAGGGCGGTCAGCAGGATATTGTCGGTAAAATCGGCCACGACGTACCATTGTTCGCCCGGAGTGATTTGTGACAGCATAAAAAGAGAAAACAAACCGAAACAGCCGAGCAGAAAAGCTACGGCCGCGGCACCGAAACGGACAAGCCCCCTGCCGGCAAAGGCCAGCACGGTAAAGGCCGCGGCGGGAAAGACAAAACGGCATAAATAATATTGAAGAGATTCCGGATGAAGGCGAACGGAATCAAGCGTGCCTAAAAACAGCTGCCGGCAGGCGTCGGTAAGTTCGTCGTATTCGCAAACAAAAAACAGCAGGGCGCCGGCAAGCAGACCGCCGTTTAGGCGGCCGATGGCAAAACGGTCGCGCAAAACGCCGAAAATAAGCAGGACGGTTGTCGCCACAACCGGCGTCATGTCGTCGTTATCAAGCAGCCGGAGCAGGGCGATTGCCGCCAGTGTCGTCGCCGACAAAACAAGATATCCCGCAAGGTTGCGGTTGTCCTGCTGCCGCAGGTTCAGCCGCAGGATCTGCAGGGCAAAAGCCGCGGCGGCGATTATTGAAACATAGGCAACCGGAACATCGGCGGCATAAACGGGATAGGCCGCCAGCGAAATGAACGGCGCCAGTGATGCCGGCAACAGCAAAAAAGCCCTGTACGGGCGCACCCAGCCGGCAACATATAAAGGCACCAGGGCAATAGCGGCAAAGACAGCCCAAAACAGACAGGCGTCGCCGCCACTCATATGCCAGTATCCGAGCAGAACGAAAACGGCGATGTCGGCCGCCGTCAAAAGATAAACATGTTCCTGCCGGCGGAACAGGCAAAGAGCGGTTAAACCGCACAGCATGACGGCAATAATGCTCCATTCCTGAAAGTCAAAATCGGTTTTAAGCAGCATCAGGAAAGTGAAGATGACGGCAAACAAAAGCGGAATCTGCCGCAGATTTTTCTGCTCTTCATTGTTGCCGGAGAAAATGTAACCGCTTGCCAGATTAACCGCCGCCATAAGAACGAAGAAAACGATGCTGTCTGCGGAGCTGAAATTGGTTAAAAGGGCAAACAGTAGCCAAAATCCGCAGCCGCAGAAAGTAAGCAGCGAAAGGAAAAAACTGCCGGTGCGGCGGCTGATACAGAGCAGGGTAGAGGTCAGCACAAACAGATAGGAGGCCAAAACGACGGTGCTGCCGCCGTCCGTTTTCAACGCCGGGGTCAGAAAACCGCCGATGAGTGCCAGAACAATGCCGGAGTTGCAGTTGGTAAGCAGGGTCAGCGCAATGCCTGCCGCCGTAATCAGGCACATCAGGCCGAAAGAAAGGCTTTCCGGTGCAAGCCGGTAAATTCCCGACAGCGCGTAAGCGGCAAAGTAAAGCGCGGCCAGTCCGATACCGATAAAAGCCTCGCCGATTTTTTTGCTGTTGTCGGAGCTTTTTCGGGTGCGGATAAAAACGCCGCCAAAGGTTAGGGCAATGCCGCACAAAGCCGTAATTGTCAGCCGCGCGGCGGGGGTCAGCAGCCCCTGTTCAATGGAATAGCGGACAAAGTAGAAAAAGCCGAGGACGGCGGCAAAACCGGCGATCCAGACGGTCAGGCTCTGACCGGAAAAGGCGCTCTTTTTTTCTTTTAACACAGCGGCGGGTACATTGGCCGGCGTTTTGTTTTCTTCCCGTGCGGAAGCGTCGGCGGGCGTTTCTTTAAGAACGTCGGCAGAAAGAGATGCTGGTGCGATGCCGGCCGTATCAACGTCTGTTGCTGCGGCGGCAACTGTCTGGACGGCATCGTCATCGTTTTTTCTTTTGTTTTCCAGCCGGTCGATTTTCCACTCCAGCCGCTTGATGTCCGTTTTGACGCACATATACAAAAAGAACAAAGCAATAATGGCGATCCCTTCCATGACTGTTCTCCGAATTTTTAATGCCTCTGTCAGGATAGAAGAATTTGCTTCTGAAAACAAGTTTTATTGTTGCCACAAGGCGTCAGCTGTGGTTAAGATGGTTTTGGTCAGAAAAAGGAGAAAATAATGTCGGTAGAAAAAGTGCGCGCATATTTTGCTGCCTGCGGTATGCAGGACAGGGTGATGGAGTTTGCCCAATCGAGCGCAACCGTTGAGCTGGCTGCCGCTGCTCTGCATTGTGAACCGGGGCGGATTGCCAAAACGCTGGCGTTTGCGGCGGGCGAAAATGTGATTTTGATTGTGGCCGCCGGCGATGCCCGTATAGATAATGCCAAATACAAGGCCTGTTTCCGTGCCAAGGCAAAAATGCTGCCGCGCGAGGAAACGGAAACGCGGACGGGGCATCCGGCGGGCGGCGTTTGTCCTTTTGCCGTCAATGACGGCGTGGAGGTCTATCTTGATGATTCGCTTAAGCGTTTTAACCCCGTTTTTCCCGCCTGCGGCAGCGCCAACAGCGCAATCGAGCTTTCTTTGTCCGAGCTGGAACGCTACTCCGCCGCCAAAGGCTGGGTTGACGTCTGTAAATAAAAATCAGCCGTTCTTAAAAAAAATATGTGCGCGTGCGACAAGGTATGCGACAAATTTTGTCGTTTTCAGATGCTATAAAACTCTCAGAACGAAAAATAAGGGAGTTTGAGGCGATGGAAACTTATGAAAAATACAAAATGCTGACTTATCTGGCAAATGCCATGTCCGACCGTCGTTTTTTGCGCGACAATCTGGCTCGTATCGTGGATTGGCACGGCGGTTTCGGCTATCGACTTTTTTCCGCCGATTTGCTGACACAAAAAGAGGAAGAAGAAGGCGCCGACGCGGAAACCGTCTTCCGCCGCAACAAAAGGGAAGGTCTGTTGCGCGGCGAGGCCTATTTGCAAAAGCTGCAAAAGAAACTGCGCCGTCGCTGCCGGCCGGGGGTGTTTGAAAAACGGCTGGAAAACGTGGCAGCGCTGCTCCGCTTGTCGCCGGCCGAAAAAGAAGTGCTGGGCGTGTTGACCCGGATTAAGCTGGATGAGGATTTTGACGATTTTAACCGCATAGTTTGCGGGCGCAACAACAAACTGAAAGACAATCTGGCTTTTTTCTTGAATTTCGGGCGGGCAAAAACGGAAAGCCTGATTGACCATAATTCGCGCTTAAAAAAGCTGGGGTTGGCGGAAACGGAATATAACGGCGACATTTCCGCTTCCGACCTTGCCGGCAAGCTGCTGTCGCAAAACCTGCGTACACCGGCCGACGTCAAAGATTTTCTGCTCGGTCGTCCGCAGTCGGCAACCCTCGATTGGGAAGATTTCAGTTATCTGCCGGAAAGGGATTATTGCGCCAAAATTTTGCAAAAAGCGGCCGCCGCTAAAATAAAAGGCGTCAATCTGCTGTTTTACGGCGAACCGGGAACCGGCAAAACCGAATTTGCCAAGGCGCTTGCCGTCCGCGCCGGAGCCAACCTGTATGCCGTCGGCGAAAACGGGGAAAAGGACAACAGCCGGAAAGAAAGCCTCGAACTTGCCTTTTCTCTGCTGGAAAGCGACCGCAACAGCTGTCTTCTGGTGGACGAGGCCGACGATTTTCTGGAAAGTTCGCTCCCCTTTTTCAAAAACAAAGAAAAAAACGACAAGCTCTATGTGAACCGCCTGCTTGAAAACAACCGAACCCCCGCCATATGGATTGTCAACTCAATAGCCGACACGGACAGAGCCTATCTGCGGCGTTTTACCCATGCCGTCCATTTCCGCCGGCCGGATTTGCAGGTGCGCACAAACATGTGGCAGCGCAGTCTGCGCGAATATAATCTGCCCGCCGATCGGCAAACGGCGGCGGAGTTTGCCGGTCGCTACAGGCTTTCGCCGTCGTTCATCGTTACGGCCGTAAAATCGGCCAAGCTTGCCGGCGGCGGGTTGGACGACGTGCACCGGAGTTTGTCGTCGCTGGAAAAAGCCTTTAACAACGGGCGCCAATCGGCGGAAAAAAAGAAAAACGCCGTCGCCTTTAATCCGCAGCTGTTAAATACCGATACCGACCTGCAGCTTTTGGCGGAGAGAATCGCCGGGCTGCCGCAGCGTAATTTTTCGCTGTGTTTGTACGGCGCATCGGGTACGGGCAAGTCGGCCTATGCCGAATATCTGGCGGAAAAGCTGGAAATGCCCGTGCTCAAAAAAAGATGTTCCGATCTGCTTTCCATGTGGGTGGGCGGCTCCGAGGCCAATATTGCGGAAGCTTTTGCCGAAGGCCGCGAAAACAGGGCGGTGCTTGTTTTTGACGAAGCGGACAGCTTTTTGTCGTCCAGACAGAGCGCCGACCATTCGTGGGAGGTGACCAAGGTCAACGAAATGCTGACGCAGATGGAAAGCTATCCTTATCCCTTTGTCTGCACGACCAATCTGATGGAATTTTTGGACGAGGCTTGCCTGCGCCGTTTTACCTTTAAGGTGGCATACGACTATCTGACGCCTCAGCAAAGCGCGTTGGCTTTTAAGCATTTTTTTGATATGGAAGACGTGCCCCTTGAACGCCTCGACCGGCTGGCACCGGGAGATTTTGTCGTCGTTAAGCAAAAGGCAACCATTCTCGGGTTGGCGCAAAATCGGGAAGAACTGCTGAAAATGCTGGAAAACGAACGGAAAAACAGAATCCCCGTCAAGCGTAAAATAGGTTTTGTCTGAGGGCAAAAGAAAAAATGTTTTGCCAAAGCCCCGCGATAAATGCCATAATGAGCGGCAAAGAGAAACCGGAGAAAAAAATGGCTTACGAAAAAACTTATGATCTGCTCGATCTGGCAATCTGGATGCAGTCTACCCGCGAGGGTGTGTCGCTTGCCGATATTGCCCGTCGTTTCAATGTTTCGCGGCGGACGGCCGAACGCATGCGCGACCTGATTGTTACCCGTTTTCCGCAAACGGAAGAAATCGTCGGCGAAAATAATGTGAAGCACTGGTATATTCCGCAAGGGACGTTGAAAGATTTTATCCAGTTTACGGCCGAGGAACTTTCCGCGCTGGAAACGGCCGTCGCGCTTTTTGCCGAACGCCGGATGGACGACAAAAAAACTTTGCTGGAAAGCGTTGCCGCCAAAATAAGAGCCTCCGTCAAACCGGATGTTTACCGGCGGATAGAAACCGACAGCGAAGCCCTGTTGGAGGCGGAAGGTTTTATCTGCCGGCCGGGGCCGAAGTTGAAAATCAGCCCCGAGGTTATCGGCGCGTTAAGACAGGCGATTTTGGCCTGCAAAAGAGTAAAAATCGTTTATGTCAACAAGACGAGCGGCAAAAAAAGCACCAATGTCATTGATCCGTACGGTTTTCTTTACGGCGAGCGCAACCATTATCTGGCGGCGCGCCACAGCGACGGTTTTTATGGCGATGAGGTGCACAATTTTATTCTGGCAAACATTGTCCGAGCGGAAGTTCTGGACGAGCCCTTTGCGCCGGTTGCCGGTTTCAGCCTGCAAAAATACGCCGAGCAATCCTTCGGCGCCTGGCACGAACAGCCCTTTGAAGTGGAATGGCTGTTTGACAAAGAAGTGGCCGACGAGGCGGCACAGTATGTTTTTCATCCGACGCAAAAGACGCGCCGCAACGCCGACGGCAGTCTGACGGTTTGTTTTAAGGCCGGCGGGCGGGTGGAGATGGACTGGCATCTCTACACCTGGGGAAAGTATGTCCGGGTTATCCGGCCGGCTGACTGGTACGAGAAAAAATGACCGGCGGTGTGTCCCGTCTGCTCTCTGTTCGAGAGCTTGTTTTCTTTTTTTCCGTCGAGGCGGAAAGCGGGTTCAGTTTCAGTCGGTAGCGCAAAAAACGTCCGTCTTTTTCGCCGGTCGGCACGAAACCCATGCTTTCATACAGGCGAACGGCGGCCGAGTTGTTTTCCATGACGTCAAGGAAAAGTTCCTCAAGTTTTAATTTGTCTTGGGCATAATTGATACAGGCGGTAAGGGCAAAATGACCGATTCCGCGGTGGCGAAATTCCGGCGGATAAACGTAGATGCCCCAGTCGCCCCGGGCGTTTTGTCGATCAAGTGAATGAAAATAGGTTACGCCCGCGTTTTGTCCGTTGCTCCGAAGCAGAAAGGCAATATGGTCGGGGTGTTCGGTTTTCATTCCGGCCAGCCATTTTTTGTGGGTTTCGACGGAAATATGGGGAATTTTGAAATATTCGGCCACTTCGGGCGAATTTCGCCATTCGCGCGTTTGCATCTGCAAATCGTCGTCAATTTCGGCAAAGGGAATAAGTTCGTTTTTTATTTGTCGCTTTTCAATCATTTTCTTCGATAATGTTGATATATTTTTTCTTAACAATGTTGCTTTCATACGTTTTTAGCCAGTAGTCATAATTTTCGGCAATAATTTTTCGGCGTTTGTTTTCGTTGTGCAGCAATTCCGAAACGGCCTTTTCCATATCTTCGGCGTTGTCAAACATATACGGATAGTCGGGCATTTGATATTCGTGAAACGAAAACTCCGGCCGCTCGCGGTTTATCTTGACGACGGATGCAACCTGGTTGCGCATCAAATCTATTTGAGTTAAGGCCGAAGATACGGGAAAACTGTCGATAAAAACATCCGCGCATTGAAACAAAAGGTCAAAATCGGGACGCGGCGCCGCAAAAAGCAGGCGTTTTTCCGCCTGAGTTTCTTCCGCAAAAATATTTTTGACGATTTTTTTCTGCGTCGGCGAGAGTTCGGTCACGACAATATGTTTCAGTTTCGGTTCCTTGAGCAACAGATTTTTTATCATGGCAAAATAGGCCGATCCGTCGTCGTCAAAAAATTTATAGCTGGTGCCGCCGCTCATGGTGAGATATTCGTCCGGACAAACGCCCAGTTTTTCCCGCTCCTTCTTTTTGTCCGCCGGGGAATAATAAACGGTTTCGTCTTTGGCGCGCGACTGCAGGCCGACAATCCGACAATTGTGGAAATGTCTCTTTTCTTCGGTTATTTTTTTTGTGGACGGCATTCCTTCAAGAATAACATCGGCAAAGCTCATTCCGAGAGCGGGAAAATGCGAAGCGTGGTTGAAATAAACAATCTTTATATTTGTTGTTTTTTTTATAAGCGCCAGCGCCATGGTGCCGATAACGTCGTTCGGGTGGATGTAAACCATCAGCGCCCGCGGATTAAAATCCGCAATCTGCGCGGCCAGTTTGCGAGCCAAAAAACGAGCCCGCCAAAGATTGTATTCCGTCCCGCCGACTTCGGCATATTGCTTGATTTCCCGGATAACTGAAGGCGCGGAGGAGTTGATCCGGCTTAAAAATACTTTTTCCGTATAAACGTCGGCCAAAGATTTTGCCAGCGAACAAAGGCATTTTGTATGGCCGCCGTTGGTGTATAAGGCCGAGGCAATATAAGCGACTTTGCGTTTGTCGGGTGTTTGCGGTTTTCTTTCGTTTTTTGCCGGAACAAAAGTTTCCAGTTCCCGGTCGAAGGCGGAAACGTCAAAATCTTTGTTGTCTTTCAGACGGCAAACAACGTTGGCCAGGCGGTCTTTTTTTCGATACGGAAAAATTCCGAACAAATAAAAGCTCAGTTTGTCACCCTTGGCTTTTATTTTTGCAAGAGAAATGCCAAGTATTTGAAATTTATTATTTTTCCAACCGGTAAAAAACATTATTCTTTCCAGAATTCAATAGATTTTTCAATAACATAGTCCTGTTGCTCGGCGCTTAGATCATAAAACAGAGGCAGCCGTACCAAACAATCGGAAACTTTATCCGTTACCGTCATCGGCGAAGCCGTGCGGCAGAATTTTTTCCCCGCCGGCGAAGAGTGAAGCGGAATATAGTGAAAAGGCGCGTAAATGCCGTTTTCCCGCAGTCGGGCGATAAAGGCGCTGCGTTCTTCGAGAGATCGGCACAACAGATAGAACATATGGGCATTGTTGGTGCACTCATTGGGAATTATCGGCCGGCGGACTTTGCCGCTTTGTTCCGCTTCGGCAAAAGCAAGATAATATTTTTCCCATATTTTTTTGCGCCTGTTCTGAATGTTGTCGGCAATCTCCAAAACAGAATACAGATAGGCGCCGACAATGTCGCTCGGCAAATAGGAAGAGCCTTTGTCCACCCAGGTGTATTTGTCGACCTGACCGCGGAAAAATTTGCTGCGGTTGGTTCCTTTTTCGCGCACGATTTCCGCCCGTTCGGCCAGTTCTTCGTTGTCGGTTACGAAGAGCCCGCCCTCGCCGGACATAATGTTTTTTGTCTCATGAAAACTGAAACAGCCCATATCGCCGATACAGCCGAGCGGCTTTCCTTTGTAAAAGGAATCAAAAGCCTGTGCCGCATCTTCAATAACCAGCAGATTGTGTCTGCGGGCAATGTCTTTGATGGTGTCCATTTCGCAGGCCACGCCGGCATAATGTACGGGAACGATTGCCCGGGTTTTGTCGGTAATGGCCGCCTCGATTTTGTTTTCGTCAATATTGAGCGTGTCTTCGCGGATGTCAACAAAAACGGGCACGGCTCCTTGTAAGACGAAAGCGTTGGCCGTGGAGCAAAAAGTGTATGAAGGCATGATTACTTCGTCGCCGGGTTTGAGTTCAGCCAGCATGGCGGCCATTTCCAGCGCCGCGGTGCCGGAATGCACCAAAAGCGCCTGCCGGCATTTGAGCATGTCCTTAAAATATTGATGGCATAAACGGGTATATTTCCCGTCGCCCGAAGCATGAGCCTCGCGAAAAACATCGGCAATATATTCCGTCGTTCGGGCGGTATGCGCCGGTTTGTTAAAGCATATCATTTTTTTCTCCGACAGCAAAACAAAACGTTTCTTGCGTCCGTCGCATTCCGCTCCGTCGACGGGATGGAAAATCTAACGAACGTTTGTTTTACTTATACTTTAGGATATCACTTTTGGCAATAAAATTTGTAAGCACCGGAAAAACAAGGTGATCTGATTGATGAAACAACCGGCAAAATAGTCGGTAAAACAAACGTTCGTTAGATTTTCCCATGTTTGGCCGCGACAATAAAATTGTAAATCGTCCTGATGCTTACGCCGAACATGCGGGCAATCCGGGTTTTCGGCATGCCGTTTTCATAGAGGCGGAGAATCTCCGGCTCCCTGCCGTCCAAAATATGTTTTTTGTTTTTGCAGCCGAACCGGCGTCCGAGTTTTCGGCCGTCGGCCTTGAGCCGCTCCAGGGCTTCTCGGGTTCTTTCGCTGATAAGGCTGCGTTCAATTTCCGCCGCTAAGGCAAAAGCAAAGGCCAAAACCTTGCTTTGCAGATCGGCGCCCAGCTGGTAGTTGTCTTTTATTGTCCAAATTTTTGCCTCCTTTTGCATGCACAGGTTTAGAATCTGCATAATCTGAAAAAGATTGCGCCCAAGGCGGGAAATTTCCGTACAAATGATAAGATCTCTCTTTTTCAGGTTCTTAATTAGGAACCCGAGTTTTCTTTTTTCAAAATCTTTGGCGCCGCTGATGGTTTCTTCAATCCAGCGGTCGGTTTTTATCTTTTGGCCTTTGCAGAATTTTTTGATTTCAAACCGCTGGTTTTCAGCAGTCTGCTTATCGGTGCTTACGCGAATATATCCGTATATCATACTTTTTCCGTTCGTTAAAGTTGTATAAAAAATAAATGTTTTAAGAATACCCGAAAATTTTTGCCGCGACTTGCAGCATCCGACAAGGAAAATACAAAGTTTTACCGTCGGGAGAAAGGTGTATTTATAAGGAAAAAAGATAACCGCTGCGGCGCCGGGTTGTTTTGTAAGGTAAGTGAAGGAGAAGTTTGGCACCGCAACGGTTATGAGGTTTTTATAAAACACGCTTACGTCAAAAACTGTCGTGCCGCGTGAGGGCAGGGACAAAAATATGGTCGTCGGAGTGGTTATTCGTCGATATTGCCGCTGCTGCCGAACGGGCTGATTTGGCCGACGCCGCCGAAATATTTGCGGAAAAAGCCCTGCTCCTGTTCGGGGGCGTTGGTTTTTTGTTCGCTGACGGCAAGTTGTTTGCCTTCGGACTGATCCAGATGCTCAATGTTTGCAACTTTCCCGTCCGTGTTGAATTTGACCACCAACAGCTGCCGGTCGATTTCTTCCGGACGCATAAAGGCAATCTGCTCGATTTCCGACGACATATAAATCCAGGTGTCGCGGTCGAGCGTGACCACCGAGGACGGCGAACCGAGCAGGTTGCGCACCTCGTTTCTGGTCATGCCGTTTTTCAGCTGTTCCACCTTTTCGGCGGAAGGCATGTTGCCGGTGTGGGTGATAAACGTGTCTTTAGCGCAGGCGGAAAGCCCAAGCAGGGCGACGCCCAAAAAAAGCATTTTGCCGGTTGACATTGCAGCATATCCTCATCATTATAAATTGCAATTTTAACTTATATAGCACGAGGAATAAATTTATGCAAAAAAATTTTTCGCGGCCGTTGAAAATTGACGATCTGCCGCAAAGCGAGCAGCATTATCATCTGGAAGCGACATTAAAAGACTGCAAGATGCTGGCGGAAGTGCTGAAAGTTCCGGAAGTGGCGGCGGTAAAAGCCGATATCCGGTTAAAATATGCGCACACCGACCACCGGCTGGATGTGAGCGGCCATGTATTTGCGGCCTTAAAGCTTGAAAGCGTGGTTTCGCTGGAACTTTTTGACGAAAGTTACGATTTTGACTTTTCCCTTTGTTATGATACGGCGGCGACATACGACAGTCAGCGGGAAGAAGCCGAAGACTGGACGACGGAATTGCCCGACGTGGTTATCGGCGGGCAAATTGACTTAGGAGACATCGTGATTGAGCAGATTGCCCTGAAACTGGACGATTATCCGCGCAAGCCGGGGGAGGTTTTTTGCTTTGAACCGGAGTTTGACGAAGAAGAAAAACCCGCAAATAATCCGTTTGCGGCGCTCGCCAAACTCAAGAAATAAAAAATATGCTTGCCAAATGAATTTTTTTTGAGTAAAAGACGGTAAACTGTTTCGGGAACAGTGCAAAAAATGTTGCAATTTCAAAAAAATTGTAGTATTGCTTTTCCTGAAATTTTTTGTGTTAACAATGTTTTTTTGAAAAGAATAAGAAAATGGCAACACCAAAACATAAAACTTCAAAATCGCGCCGCGATATGCGCCGTTCGCACGATGCTCTGGGAGCTAATGCCTACCACGAATGCCCGAACTGCGGCGAATTGAAAAGACCTCACCATGTCTGCCCGGCATGCGGACAGTATGACAAACGCGAAGTTGTCGCTAAAAAACCGGCCGAATAAGCCTTATCTGTCATAAACTGGATGGAGCAAGCTTTTGTCTGATAATCTGGTTATATCTGTTGACGCAATGGGGGGAGATAATTCCCCCCGAGTCGTCATTGAAGGGGTGAACCTTGCCGCCAAAAAGAACCCGGACGTGCGGTTTCTGCTGTTTGGCGACGAGGCTAAAATCGCCCCGTTGATGAAACAATATCCGAGACTGGCAAAAGTGTGCAAAATATGCCACACGGAAGAGTGGGTCAAAAACGAAGACAAGCCTTCGCAGGTCATCCGCAACCGCAATACCAGCATGTATATGGCAATAGACGCGGTGCGTTCGGGGCGTGCTCAGGCAATCGTTTCCGCCGGCAATACCGGAGCATTGATGGCCATTTCCAAAATGGTCCTGAAAACGATGCAGAAAATCCACCGGCCGGCGATTGTGAGCATTATGCCGCATATCAACGGTCGTTACGTGATGCTCGATCTCGGCGCCAATACGGAGTGCGATGCCGTCAATCTGGCGGAATTTGCCATTATGGGAAACGTTTTTGCCAAACACGCGCTGGATTTGGAACACCCGAAAGTGGCGCTGCTTAACATCGGCGCGGAAGCCATGAAAGGCAAGGAGGAAATCCGCCGGGCTTCAAAGCTTTTGCGCAACTCGCAGACAGACATTAATTATACCGGCTACATTGAACCGCACGAAATCGCAAACGGGGCGGCCGACGTAATCGTGGCCGACGGTTTTACGGGCAATGTGGCCTTGAAAACGACCGAAGGGACGGCAAAACTTGTGGTGCGGCTGATGAAAAAAGCCATCAAGCGTTCGCTTTTGGCAAAGCTCGGACTGCCGTTTATGTTCGGCGTGATCTATAAAATTAAAAAAGCCATGGATCCCAGACTCTACAACGGCGCCATGTTGATCGGCCTGAATGGGCTGACGGTTAAAAGCCATGGCGGCACGGACGCTTTGGGCTATTCCGTCGCGCTTGACAACGCCGCCAAACTGGTGCGCCAGAACTTTGTGGCAACCATCAGAAACGAAATCGAAAAAATCGATTTGGATGAAATTAATCAGGAAAGTATTTACGAAGGATATTACGTATGACGGTTATTCGCTCTCAATTAATTGGTACCGGATATAAGCTCCCTGCCAAAGTGCTGACTAATGACGATTTGTCAAAAATGGTGGAAACTAGCGACGAGTGGATCAGCACCCGCACGGGTATCAGAAGCCGTCATATTGCCGAAAAAGACGAGCTGACTTCCGACTTGTCTTATGACGCCGCCGTAATGGCTATCAAAAATGCCGGCATCAAAAACGAAGAAATCGATTTTATTATCGTTGCGACTGTTACCGGAGACACGACTTTTCCGGCGACGGCGGCAAAGCTTTCCAAAAAGCTGGGGTTGCTTCCGGGCACGCCGGCCATGGACGTCAACGCCGCCTGTTCGGGGTTTGTCTATGCCAGCCAGATTGCCGACAACATGATACGCTTGGGACAGGTTAAAACCGCCTTGGTGATAGGCGCGGAAACGCTTTCCAAAATTACCGACTGGACGGATCGCAACACCTGCGTTTTGTTCGGCGACGGCGCCGGCGCGGCTATATTCCGCGCGGCCGAATGCGCCGGAACAAAAGACGATACCGGCGTTTTGGCAACCAAAATTTACGCCGACGGCAGTCAGTTTGATCATCTGTGCTCCGACAGCGGCGTTTCTTTGAACCAGAAAGCGGGCTTTATCCATATGGACGGCAAGGAAGTGTTCAAAATTGCCATTCCCAGCCTGGTGCAGGGGGTGGAAGAAAGTCTGAAAATCGCTGGACTTGAGGTTGCCGATGTCGATTGGTACGTGCCGCATCAGGCAAATTTGCGGATTATCGATTCGGTCGCCAAAAAGCTCGAGATTGATATGGACAAAGTGATTGTTACCGTCGATCATCACGGTAATACGTCGGCGGCCTCCATTCCGCTGGCTTTGGCCGAGGCGTTTGCCGCCGGCAAAATCAAAAAAGGCGACGTGGTGGCCGTCAGCGCCATGGGCGCAGGTTTTACCTGGGGCGGCATGATCATCCGTGTTTAGGTTGTAGATAAGCTAATTATATGTTGGCGCCGAAGTATTTTGTGTTATACTGAGCGCCGGATGTTATAAATATGAGGGAGATAAAATGGATACATTGACAAGATCGGAAGTTGCCGAAAATCTTTTTCAGGAAGTCGGTTTAACCCGTAAGGATTCGGGAAAAATCTTCGATATGATTTTGAAAGAAATATGCGAGGATTTGGCAGCCGGAAACGATGTTAAACTTTCTTCTTTCGGAACTTTTTCTCTGCGGGACAAAAAACCGCGCGTGGGACGCAACCCCAAAACCGGTGTGGAAGCAGAGATTTCCCCGCGTCGCGTGATTTCGTTTAAGCCTTCGCAGGCCATGCGCAAAGCCATTAACCATAAGAAATAAGAAAATGCCCGTCAACAAGTCCAAAGCCGCTTTTCGTTCCATATCCGAAGTTGCCGAGGAACTCGGTGTTGCCACTCATGTGCTGCGTTTTTGGGAAACAAAGTTTCCGCAAATCAGCCCGATGAAAAGAAACGGACGCCGTTATTATAGACCGGATGATGTGCTTTTGCTGAAACATATCCAAAATTTGTTGTATGTTAAGAGGCTGACGATTGAAGGCGCGCAAAAGGAAATGAAAAACAAGAGCATGAAGCGGCTGATAGGCGAGGCCGTGCAGGATGATTTTTTTGCGGTGCCGGCTGATAAAGACAGCCCGGCGGCAATAGCGGATGAATTGACGAATATTCGAAACGAACTAAGCGACGCATTGAAATAAAACAGACCATTTTCACATCCGCTGTTTTGCAGCGGATGTTGCCGCCTTTGTCAGAGAAACGAAGGACAAGTACATGAAAGAGAGATTTGATGCAATCATTCCGCTGGGCAGCAATTGCGCAACCAGTTGGCATTTGCGGAACTGCGGACTTCAGGATGAAAGTCTCCCCTTTGACTGGTTGGTAATTAATCCGCTTGTAGCCTGCCGAATGCTGGAAGATAATTTCAGAGATTTTCTGACGTTAGAACGGCTGGAGCCGCTTCCCTGTCCGGCCGGAAGCCATTTTCATCGCTTTGCCATGCCGAACGGCATCATGTTTTATCATGATTTTGTGCATGAAGAACCGTCACGGGATTTTGAGGCCGTTAATCGGAAGTATCAACGGCGGATTTCCCGTTTGCTCAAGATGATAGGCAAAGCCAAAAGCATTTTATTTGTTGCCAACAACAGGAAGTTTTCTCTTTCTTCGACAGAGTTGGAAAGTTTGCTTTCACGCTTGCGGAAATTGTATCCGTCAAAGAAAATCAAACTCTTATACATGCATTTTGACACCAAGAGAAAAGGTTTTGAATTTGTCTGTAAAACGCCGACGCTGGATATTGTCGAAATAGAATATTTGACGCATCCCGATCCGGTCATGGACTGGCTTATAAATCCGCCGGTTTTTAATAAGATGATTTCCGGTTACGGATATACCTGGAAGCAGTGTTGCCGCAGATGTTGGAATGCAGTTACGCGGAAAAAGAATTCTGCAAAAAAATATAAATAAAATTTCCATTTTGAAATTTTCATGTGCGAAAAACGACAGAGTTGAAAATATTGCTCTGTCGTTTTTTATCTGTTGAAAGAAATTATTTTCCGTTTGTGGTTTTATTTGTGGAGGGAGAACGTGTGCTCTCCGCATTTTGTTGTGTAACATCAACAGACTTGTCTTTTGCCTCGGGTTCCGTTGTGCTTGTTTTTTCTGCCAGATATTCGTCCCAGTTCCGGCCGTTAATCAGCAGTCGTTTGATTTGCGGGCGAAAGTTTGGCGCGTAACCGTAAACAATTTCAAAAACAAGGTTGTCTGAAGCCCGCCGAAAGAGGGAATCAAGCAATTTTGCATCCTTTTCGGGAATGTAAAAACGGTGGTAGTTGTCCCATAGGCCGTCGATGCTGCTTTGAAAAAACTCATCTTGCGGGCAACGGTTGTTGGTAAATTGCGAGCAATCCGTGTTTTCCCAATCGATAGTGTATGCTATGTAATGTCCGGACAGTAAGTCCCGCGGATCGTAGCCGGCAATGCGCAAGGTAACTTCCGGCAGGCGGAAGCGCTGCCAGAGGATGGTTGTTGTCATCAGAGCAAGCAGAAAAAACGGCGCGGCAATTAAGAGCAGACGGATGTGTTTATTCATTTTTGCCTCTCGAAAAAAGTTTGTTTATATGGCGGCATACGAAAACACCTGTCAGCAAAAATATGCCCGCCGCAAGAAAAACAAGACCGGTGGCAAGCAGACTGCCAAACAGTTGACAGGCGGCGTTAAGAAAGGTGATGCCTATCATCGTAATGTTAAAATTGAGCATTTTAGCCTGTCGGGAGCGATAATAAAATGCGGTGGCCAGAGTAAAGAAAATCACACCGACGGCAAAGGTTGCAAAGGAAAACTCTACGACCGGAAGCCAAAAGGCGGAAAGATAGGCGAGAACTTCGGCATAGCCGCGCCAGACGGCAAATACGGGAAAACGGCGCTTGCTCAAAATATTAAGCAGGCCGCCGGTTGTCGCCAGCAGAGTGTAAAAAGCGATGAGTAATCCGCCGACAACGGCAGGAGAAGAAGACAGATGGGTATAAATCCAGTCGATGGCAGATGTATAATAGCGCCAAAAATCTTCCCGTAAGCACAAAGAAAATATAAGCAGCGGCAGCCATATCAGCGGCAGCAGTTTTTTGCCGGAAAGGGAAAGCAACGGTAAGGAAAACAAAGCCCACAATAACATCCCGTCAGTCAGAGAGCCGTTGGTTTGCAGAACTTGCGCAATGAGTCCGATTGAAGCTCCCGTAAGCCAGAACAAAGCAAACAGTCCGATTTCAAAGTAAGTTTTCTGCTGTTTACCGTCGGCGCGGGCAACAGCTGCCGAAGACAGTCCGGCAGCAATTGCCGGCGAACTTGCGGAAATTCGCAATGAATTGGACAAGGCGTTGAAACAAAAATAAAATTCTGCCCGACAATCAATCGGGCTTTTTTTGTACACTGAAAACCCCGCGTTAGACGCGGGGTTCCTTGTAATCACCTTCCTCTCCCTTGAGGGGAGAAAGGGACGCGCAAGCAGGGGGGCGAATTGGCCCATCGTCAAAGTATGGAACAGGGAGTAAAAAAGTATCATAATCAGAGCCCAGAAGTTAAAATAAGTTAAGCACGCAAAATCCAAAGCACGCAAAATCAGCACGCGCAAGCGGTCGTTTTCAAAATTTCTGAAACGTATACTCCTCTTGTTCTGTCCTTGACGGATAATCAACCTCTTTTGAGTCATAACAAAAGGTTATTTTATATTTTATAAGAACTTGTTTATCCTATATTACCTTTTGTGGTTTAATATTATCCGAAAACCTTGAGTCTTTCCTCTATTGGCAAAAAGCTTTTTTCCTCCGCCGGTTGTTCAATGCTGCCGAACGGCATCTGCGCCAGAAGCTGCCAATGTCCGGGAAGGTCGAAAACGAGTTTGACTTCGTCGTCTATCAGCGGATTGTAATGTTGCAGCGATGCGCCGAGTCCCGCTTCGCACAGAGCCAGCCAAATCATGTATTGCAGCATGCCGTTTGCCTCAAGCGACCATTTCGGGAAATTTTCCGCATAAAGAGGAAATTTCTTTTGCAGACTTTCGATGGTGTTTTGGTCTTCAAAAAAGAGAACGGTGCCTGCGCCGGCCGCAAAACCGCGAATTTTTTCGATTGTTGCCGGCATTTTGTCGTCGGCAACCACTTTGCTCAGTTCGGTCAGCACGATATCCCACAGTTTTTGATAATATTCACCGTAAAGCACCACCAACCGCGCGGATTGCGAATTAAAAGCGGTCGGACAATGTTTCAGGGCATGGGCGACAAGCTCCGTGATTTGTCTTTCCGTTATAGGCGTTTTGTTTCCGAGGTGATAAACGGAGCGTCTTTCGGCAAACAGTTCGGCTAAATCTTTTTTCATCGGCAAATTCTCCCTATATACTGTCGGTTGTTATTTTATATAGTCCTTTTTGGCAGCCGAAAAACCCCCGTCGCCGGCAAAATGTCAGCGGGCGGCGCGGCGCATCAGCGCGGTGATGGCGTTGATGTCATCCGGTTGGCGGGGGTCTTCGCTGATTTTGTTGCGTTTTTCGCAGCCGCATTTTTGGCAGCGATGAATAATTTGCCACCCTTTGCCGGCTTTGCGTTCCATGCCGACGGGCTCCATCAGTCCGCCGCAGTCGCAGGCGCGGTCGCCGGGGAGGTTGTCCACATGCAGCGAATACAGGCAGAAAGGGCAGTGGTTGCGATAGCTGCCGTCGATCAACGGCAGCACCTCCCGCCCGCAGTGGCTGCAGACAAAACCCGTATTTTCTTCTTTTCTGCTCACGTTGTTTTATTCTCCGCCGTAAAAATCATTCCCTGAACCGGCTGTCCGTTTTCGCGGCGCAGCTCGCATTCGTGTTCAAGAATAACCGGATAGCCCGCTTTTTGCAAAAGTTTTTTTACATAGCGCGGGTTGTGCCGATAGCGTCCGCTCGTTGTCAGTTCAAAATTTTTGTCGCTCGTGCAAAGGGCGACGGAAAAACAGAATTTGCGCGGAAAAACGCCGGCAACAATCGGCTCCAAATCGCCGATATAACCGAAAACGTCCGCCGCCACCACCAAATCGGCGGCCGGCAAACGACGGCAATATTCGCCGATATCGGCTTCGATAAGCTGTTCATAAATGCCTTTCTCGCGGGCTTTGTCAAGCATGGCCGGCGAAATGTCGACGCCGATGAGCCGGTTGTTTTCGTTCTTTAAGACCGCGCCGGTCAGTCCCGTGCCGCAGCCGAGTTCAATAATCGTGCCGGCGGGTTTTCCGAGCAGGTCGGCAATTTTCTGCGGCAAGGCATAATCCAGTCCGGCCATGACTTTTTCATAATTTTCGGCAAACTGGTTGAAAAGTTCGCGTGCATAAGCTTCGCCGCGACCGCTGTCGGCGCCGTTCAAAATTTCGTTTAAGCGGCAGGCAAAAACGTTGTCGGGCATCTGTTTTTGCCAGTTGGCAGCTATTTTACGCGCTTTGTCCCTGTCTTTGGCAAACAAAAGCGTCAGCGTTTCCGCCGCATTAACGGCATATTCCCGCCGGTTCGGCTGTTTGACGAGGGCGTTGAAAAACAGCCCCAAAGCTTCTTCGTATTCGCCGCAGTCTTTTTCGATAATGCCCAGATTGTTGCTTGTTTCCGCCCGTTTCGGATCGAGGATAACCGCCTGCCGATATTCTTCCAGCGCTTCGGCGGCGCGTCCTTCGCGGTAGAGCAGTTCGGCGTGGTTGATATGCGCCTCGATGTTGTCGGGTTCGAGATCCAGAGCTTTTTTATACATGGCTTCGGCTTTGCCGGCATCGGTTTCGACATTGGCCAGATTGATGAGCGCGGTAACCGATTTTGGGTTCAGCGCGAGCGCGCGGCGGAAATAATCCGTTGCGGCCGAAGTGTCGGCGGCAAGGCAAAGTTCGCCGCACAGCAGCAAGGTTTCCTCGTCGGGCAAAAGTTTTTCCGCCCGTCTGGCGGCGGCCAGAGCTTCCGTCGTTTTTCCCTGCCGCCGCAGAACAAGCGCCAGATAATAAGGAACAACGGCGTCCGTCGGATATTGTTTTTCCAAAGCGGCGAGGGCGGCGGCGTCTTCTTTTGCCCGCGCCATGTTGGCGCGCGGTTCGGCATACGCCGGGTCGAGTGCCGCGGCCGTTTCGTATTGTCTGCACGCCTCAACCGGGTTGCCTTCGGCCAGATAAATATTGCCGAGCGCGTTGTGCGCTTCTTTTATTCCCGGTTGCAGTTTTAAGGCCTGCAGATAGGCTTTTTCCGCTTCCGCCGGCAGGCCTGCGCGCTCTTCCGACCAGGCGAGGTTGAAATAATATTCCGCCGATTGCGGGTTTTGCGCCACGGCTTTTGAAAAAAAATCGATGGCTTCGGTGTGAAAGCCTTTTTGCTGGGCAATCAGTCCGAGCAGGTTGAGCACGACCGGATGATCGGGAGCGGTTTCCAAAACCTGCCTGTAGAGTCCGGCGGCTTCATCGAGCCGGCCGGCGTTGTGCAGTTTTAATCCCTGTTGCAGCAGCAAATCGTAGGACATCGGTTTTTACTCCGTTTCTTTTTTGATCAGACGGACGGCGGCGGCAAACATTTCTTCGGTCAGCACGCCGGTGTTTACGTTATAGCGCGAAGTGTGGTAGGAGTCGACAAGCACCAGCCCGTTGTCCAGAACATGCCTGGCGCAATGGGCAAATTTGTATGCCGACTGTTTGCATCCGAGCGCCGCCAATAGGGCGTTGTGCGCCACAGAGCCCAACGCCAGCACCGCTTTGAGCTCGCTCAACGCGTTCAGCTCCGCCAGCAAAAAAGGTCGGCAGGCCGATGCCTCCGCCGCAATCACCTTGTTTTGCGGGGGCACGCAGCGCACGGCGTTGGTCACTCTGGTATCAATCAGTTCAAAACCGTCGTCCGCGCGTCGTCCGTAGCTGCCTTTTGCCAGTCCGAACTGTTTGAGGACGGGGTAGAGCAGGTCGCCGGCGTAGTCGTTGGTAAACGGTCGTCCCGTTTGGTTTGCGCCTTTAAGGCCGGGAGCCATGCCGAGCACCAGAAGTTTTGCCGAAAGCGGGCCGAAAGAGGGAACCGGCGCGTTGTAAAAGGTTGGAAATTTTTGTTGGTTTTCTTTTCGGAAAGCAACAAGTCTCGGGCATAGCGCGCAATTTTTTTCAGGACATAACATCTTAAATTTCCTAAATTCTTAAATTTTATTTTGTTAATTTAGCACATTTTTTTGGAAAAGCACTCTTTAATTTTTCCAAACAGTAGTTACATCAACGTTTGTTAATATTATGGCAAACTGTAATATTTACGACAGACTAAATAAATAATTTTAACAAAATCTGTTTATAAATGGAGTTTATAATATGAAAAAAACATTACTGCTGGCAGGGGTTGCCTGCTTGTTTTCCGTCAGCGCCAACGCCATGGACGTGGCAAAGGAATTCAGACCCTACATCGGTTTGGACTATGTTTATTCCCATGCCGATTATAAAGATTTGGTTCTTGAGCCCAAAAAGAGCTACAATTCCGGCATGGTCAGCGTCGGTACGTGGATTTCGCCTTATGCCAGTTTGGAAGCCTTTTTCCAGCAGTCGGCGGAAGTAAAGTCCCATAACGGCACCATCGACCACATCAAGACCAAGTTCTATGCCTACGGTCTTGACGCCTACGGTTATCTGCCGCTCGGCTGCGACGGTTTCAATCTGCTCGGCTCGCTCGGTTTGGCCAACTATAACATGAAAGTCAAATATCATCAGGGCAGCGACGATAAGCAGAGAATGGGCTACCGCGTCGGTATCGGTGCGCAATACGACTTCACCGAACATTTTGCTGCTCGTGTTGTCGGTCGCTACAGCTTTATCGGCGCCAAGCATCTGGATAATCTGATGGAGGTAACCGCCGGTATCAGATACACATTCTGATTTTTACCGACGTTTATTCCCTCTTTGATAAAAAAAGCTCCGGCTCTTCGTGTCGGGGCTTTTGCGTATGAAAACGGAGCCTCTCCGTTGCCGTTTTCAAAACCGATAAACGTATCGGGTTGACAGGAAGGGTTTGATGATGTAGAACAAAACAAGAACAAAACGAGTGTGCCGGAGGGCGGCAAAGAGGCAAACGGTGGCCGAAGGCAAACAAAAAGGCAGAGAAGGTTGGGTGATGAAAGAGCATGTTATTGCGCTGGTCGATTGCGACAGTTTTTTTGTCAGCTGTGAACAGGCGCGCGATTCCGAGCTTTGCGGCAAGCCCGTGTGTGTGGTGACGGGCGGCAACGGCTGTGTCGTTTCCCGCTCGCGCGAGGCCAAAAAGCTGGGGGTGAAAATGGGTATGCCGTTGTTTATGGCCAAAAAAGATTTTCCCTCGGCAATATATGTTACCGCCGATCACGACCTTTACCGCGCCTTTTCGGCAAAAGTGATGGCCTGTTTGCGGCAGGTTGCCCCGGAAGTGGAGGTGGTGTCCGTCGACGAAGCTTATGCCGATCTTACCTCGCTCGATAAGGTTTATAAAACCGATTATTTTACGCTTGCCGTTCGCCTCAGGGAAAAGATTTTGCGCGAAACGAAAATTCCCGTTTCAATCGGGCTGGCGCCCTCCAAACTGCTTGCCAAGCTCGCCAGCGACAAGGCCAAAAACACGGGCGGCGTTTTTCAAATCAGCCTCGACACGGTGGAAGATGTTTTGCGGCAAACGGACATCGGCGAAGTCAGCGGCATCGGTCGCAGCCATTCCGTGAGGATGACCCGTGCCGGCGTATTTACCGCGCTCGATTTTGTGAGGCGGCCGGATGCGGTTATCCGCAAACAGATGGGGATTGTCGGGCTCGACATAAAATATGAGCTGCTCGGTCATTACATGCGCCGGCTGGTGACGGAGCCGCCGTTGCCGCAGTCGGTGCAGGCCACTTCCGTGCTGCCCTCGTTTACGGCGGATATCGGCGTTATCCGTTCGCAACTCAGGCTGCATCTGCACGAAGCCTGCCGACGAATGCGCAAAGACGGGTGTTTTTGCACCGTTGCCGGGCTGATGCTGAGAACCAGGGATTTTGCGGTGGTCGGCGACAAGTGCCGCCTGCCGGCCGCGGCCGATGCCGAATTTGAGATTGCCCGTTCGGTGATGCCGCTGCTTGACAACATCTATCGTCCGGGCGTTCTCTACCGCAGCAGCGGGATTATTCTTTCCGGACTGGTGGCCAAAAACAATTATCAGGGGGAGCTTTTCACGCCGATGGAATTCAAAAGCAGTCCGCTTTCCGCCGCCTGGGACGAGCTGGAAGAAAAATTCGGCAAAAATATTTTGAAGAACGGCTGGTCGTAGGTTGTCAGAAAATTTTTTTCAAATTCAGGGCAAAAAGGACGATTTGCACGCCAAGCAACAGCAATATCAAAACGCCGGCGGCAATTTTGACCGTTGTTGCCGGCGGGGCAAAAAGAACGACGCCGACGGCGGCCGCTCCGGCAAGCGGAAGGAAAACCGCCCGGCGGGAAAAGCCCAGTTCCCGACAGAGGAAAAATTGCAGCAACGCCGATGCCGACGACAGCAAAAGCAGATACACCAGAACCGTGTCCGGCGTGCCGGCCGGATCTGACCACGGCAGCAGCCTGATGTCGGAAGTCAGGGCTTCGGCCGAAGCCAGAAACAGAACCGGCAGCCACAGATTGAGCGCGACATACAGCAGACCGAGAAAAATCCTCCGGTCGATGATGTAAACAACAGCCATAAAAAACAGCAACAAAGCAATCAGCGGCATTTTTGTTCGAGCTCCAGCAAAAATTGTTTGATTTTCAGGCCGCCGGCGTAGCCGACCATTTTGCCGTCGGTGCCGATGACCCGATGGCAGGGAATAAAAATCGGCAGCGGGTTTTTGTTGTTGGCGCCGCCGACCGCGCGGCAGGCAAGCGGATTGCCGACGGCTGCGGCCAGCTGTTTGTAACTTGCGGTTTGACCGTAAGGGATCTGTTGCAGAGCGTGCCAGACCCGTTGCTGAAAAACGGTTCCCTTTGGCGCCAGCGGCAAATCAAAAACCTGTCGGACGCCGGCAAAATATTCTTCCAGTTCACGGACGGCAGCCGCCAGCAGCGGCGAGGAACCGCTTTCGTTTTCCTTGCCGAAAGCTAGGCGGACGAGCGCGCCGTTTTGTTCGTAAATGGTGAAAAATCCGACGGGTGAAGAAAAACAGCGGCCGTTTGCCATCAAACACTCCCAAAAAAACTTTATCTTTCCTTATTATCCTTTGCTTTGCAAAAGATGTCAATTTATAAAAAATAACAGTTGCCCGAAGCCCGTGTAAATGATAGTAGAATAATTGTCTTTGGTTATGTCTTACGGAGAAAAAATTGCCGGAAATATCTCTGATTATCCCCCTTTACAATGCGCGGCGCCATTTGCGCGCCTGTCTTGATTCCGTTCTCGGGCAAACCTTTGCCCCGATGGAGGTGCTGCTGGTCAACGACGGCTCAACCGACGATACGGCGGAAATTGCTGCCGAATATTGCCGCAAAGATGCCAGATTCCGCCTGATAAACAAAGAAAACGGCGGTGTTTCGGATGCTCGCAACCGCGGTCTGAGCGAAGCGTCGGCGCCTTATGTCGCGTTTTTGGATCAGGACGATATGCTCCATCCGCAGGCAATGGAGATTCTTTTTCAAACGGCCGAAAAACATGCGGCGGACGTGGCCATGTTTCAAATCACTTTTGTGCCGGACGACTTTGCCGGCGACGACAAGGCCGAAAAATACGATGCCAAAGCGGTTGCCGACGCCGCCGTTTTTTACCCCCGACCGATGGAATATTTTTTCCGCGACTATAAGGGCGAGCCGATTTATATCTGGAACAAGCTCTACCGCCGCGGCGCGATACAGGGGATTGAGTTTCCGGTCGGCGTGCAGCCGGCGGAAGATACGGTGTTTACCCTAAAAGCGTTGCTGACGGTGAAAAACATTGCCGTATCGGACAGGCATCTGCTCTATTACCGCCAGAATGAAGACGCCGTTTCCAGGCAGGGCATTACCGAAAAATATGTCCGTTCGCATGCTCGGGCGGCAGCGGAGATGGAGCGTTTTTTTGCCGCTTTGCCGAATATGGACAGGGTTTTGCGAGGGCGGCTCGATTTTTATTTGTCGCGCTTTATTTTCAAGTCGCTCGTTTCGCAGCCTCTGCGCAAAATAAAAGGGGAAGATCGCGCCCGCCGGTTGGAAGACGCGCGCGCCTTTGCCGCCGGTTTTTACAGAAGCGGCGCGCTCAAACCGAATCTGCTGGGGATGAGGAAGGCTTTGGCCTGTCGTCTGTTTTTTGCGCATCATGATCGGGCGGCAAGATTTTTGGTATAAGGGAGGAAAAATTTTGAAATTTATCATTATCCGCCACGGGCAAACCGACGGCAATCTGAGAGGAATAGTGCAAGGCGCGGGGGTGGATTTGCCCTTAAACGACACCGGCCGCGCACAGGCAGCCGCTTGCGGCGAAAGGCTTAAAGCCTGTCATTTGCCGATTATATATTGTTCCTCTATGCTGCGCGCCCGGCAGACGGCGGAAATCATTGTCCGAAAAACAGGATGTCCGCTGCCGGCAAAAAGCGTGCCCGGACTGGAGGAGGTGCATTTCGGCGAGGCGGAAGGAAAACTGTCCGAAGACATACACCGTCAATATGCTGATTTGCTGGCAGTTATCAATGATGTTGACAACCCGCGGCGGTTCGACGTTTCCCTGCCCGGGGGCGAAAGTATCCGCCAATCGACCGCAAGAGGGCTGCAGGCGTTGCAGGCCATTGCCGCAGCGGCGACGGTGCCGGTTGTCGGCGTGGTCAGTCACGGGGCATTGATGTATAATCTTTATTATCATTTTTTCAAAGAATCGCGACGATTTGAAAATTGCGAGTTTTTTGAAGCGGAAATATAACCCAAACAAAAATGCCGGTGAAAAAACCGGCATTTTTGTTTGGTATAAGAACGGCGCTTTAATAATAGCGGGCGCGTCCTTTGTCGAGCTTTTGATATTCGGCGATATAAGCCGAAAGTTCGCCGAACGAAAGAAAGCCGTCGCCGTCTTTGTCAGCATTGGCAAATTGCGTTTCCGGCGACTGGTAAATACCTTTTTTGCGCGCGCGGCGGGCGTTTTTTTCTTCGGTGCGGGTGTAGCTGTTAACTTTGGCGCCGAATTCTTCGGGCGAAAGCTTGCCGTCGCCGTCGATATCAAGCCGGTTGATTTCGCCGATGGCTATTTTTTGGGCTTGGGTTGCGCGTTTTTCCGGCGGCGGGTTGTATTTGGCGTCGGCCGTGGCCGGCATAGCCAGCGCGCCGATGGCAAACAACAGCAATAAGATTTTGGTCATATCGTGGTTCTCCTTTGTTTAGAAAGCATATTTCAGGCCGGCGTTGAACATCCAGTTGCCGCCGTTGCCCGTGTCATAGGCGGTTTCGCCGTAAAGGGCGAAGGCGCCGTATTTATATTCGCCGGCGGCGCTTATCAGACCGCGGTCTTTTTCCGTTTCCAGCGGATCGAGGGCAAACATGCCGTCCATGCCGGCAATTCGTGCCTTAACGGTCGCGTAGTCGTCGTTAAATTCGTGATACCAAGCGCCGCCGACGCGGAAACGCAGGCTGTTTTGGTCGTCCAGAACAAATGTCTTTTCGGCAAACAGACCGAGCCCGCTTTCAACGGAGAGGCTGTTGCCGTGGCGGATTTCAAGGGCGCCGTCGTCAATGCCCCGCTGATATACGCCGTTGACGTTAAATTCTGCCACCGGCTGCAAAACGATGCCGAAAAGCCCGCTGTCGATTTTGCCGCGCAGTTCGTTGACAACGCCGTAATAGTAGTTTTTGATATCGCCTTTGTAACGGTTGTCCGCCGCATGGCGTTTATAGTCGCCGTAGCCGTAACCGCCGTATATGGTGCCGAGCAGGTCAAAGCTTTCGGTCGTAAGAGCCATCGGCAGCATCAGTTCGGCAATAACTTCGTCGCGGGTGGCGTCGTTGTCAAATTTGCCGTCGAATTTGGTGAAACTCAGACCGAAGCCGTATTGCCAAATGTCATTGTCGGTGTTTCTGAACAGGCCGTAGAACGAAACGGCGCTGTCGTCGCTGTCGCTGATTCCCCGTCCATAGGCGTTTTGGCGGTCGTAATAGCTGACGCCGGCCAACAGGCGCTCGTCGTTGTCGGCCGCAAGCCAGGCGTTGTTGGTCTGCCGGTGCAGATCTTTCATCAATGACAGGCTTTGCGCGGCCAGCGCCGGCACAAAATCGCGGCCGGTGGCGCCGTTCAGTTTACCGGCCAACTCTTTGCCGTCGGTTGCTTCTTTCAGATTATTGTACAATTCCGTATTGTTGCCGGCGGTGTAATTTTCTTCCAGATAAGCGGCCAAAGAGGCGTTTTGCTCCACTTCGGCAAAATCTTTCCGGGTGAGGGTGGTCTTTTTGCCGTCGTACGCCGCGTCAAACAGGTACGACTCGGAAACAACGGTTAGGTTGTCGGTGTTGCCGCGGAAGTTGTCTTCCAGCACAACGACATCGCTGTTGTTGTTTTGAACGACGGTTGCCGCTGCGGTTGCCGTACCGGTAATTTCTTTGGCGGCAAAGAGAGCCTTGGCGCCGAATTTCATGTTTGACGTCAGGTTTATCGTCTGGTTGTCCGCTCTGATGGAGCCGTTGTTGGTAATGCTGCCCGAACCGCCGATAACGTTGCTCGCAAAGGGGATGCCGTCCACATGAATGTCGGCATTGTTGATAATCTCGCTGTTGCCATCGGCATAAAGGGCGTAGGTGTTGGTATTGTCACTGCCCGAAATGTAGAGCTCGCCGTCGTTGGTCACGGTGGCCGTGTCGGTGGCATAGATGGCGGCCGACAGCTTGGTCGAATCGGTCGCATTCATGTCAATGACACCGGTATTGGTTACTTTTGTTGCCCCCGTGGCATAAATGCCAAAGCCGTTGGTCGCGTTGACGGTAATGGTGTTCTTGTTATCAATGCTTCCGCCCAAGGCTTGGATACCGCGGCTTTCTGTGCCGTTGACGGTAATGGTGCCGTTGTTGGTCAGATTGGTGTTGAAATTGATCAGAATACCGTAGCTGCTGGTGCCGTCCACGGTAATGGTACCGTCGTTGGTCAGATCGACGCTGTCTGCAAAGATAGCTCTCGAGTTTGAGCTTTTCACGATGATGTCGCCCGTGTTATGAGCGGTTCCGCCTATAACGTTAATTCCGTAGCTGTCGAGGCCGTTGACGGTAATATTGCCGTTATTGGTCATACTGTTGACACCTCGTGCGTAGATGGCGACTGTGTCACTTCCTTTGGTGATGATCTCTCCCGAGTTTTCAAGGGTGCCGCTCGTAATATTAATGCCGCGGCTTTCTGTGCCGTTGACGGTAATGAGGCCGCTGTTGATAACGGTTCCGTTTGAGGCGTAGCTGATGCCATAGCTGTTGGTACCGTTAACGGTAACGGCGCCTGTGTTGGTCAGACGGTCAATATTGCCATGAATGCCGTAACTTTCGGTACCGTTGACGGTAATGTCACCGCTGCTGGTCAACTCGGTGACGTCATTGGCGTCGATGGCCGTCGAATTGTTGCCTTTCATGATGATGTCACCTTTGTTTTCAACGGTACCGCCCGTGACGGCAATGCCGTAGCTGTCATCACTGTTCATGGTGATGGTGCCGGCATTGTAGGCGCCGTTTGTGATGTTGTTTTTAGAGTATATGCCCCAACTGTTGGCGCCGGTGACGGTGATGTTGCCTTCGTTAAAAAAAGCTTTACCGCCGTCGGTGTTAATACCGTAGCTGTCGGCGCCGTTGACGACAATGGCGCCGTAATTGAGAATACGGAGGGTTTGATCGCTGCCGTATATGCCGGAAACGGACGAGCCGCCGATTTTAATGTCGCCGTTGTTAATGACCTGTCCCTTTGTCTGCGAATATATGCCGTAAGAGTTGTTGCCGTCAACGGTAATGTCGCCGTCGTTGGTCATTATCTGCGTGCCTGAAAAGTAAATTCCGCTGCTTTGGGAGCCGGTAATTTCGATATTGCCTTTGTTTTTCAACGAACTGTTATTGCCGGCGGAATAGATGCCGTATATCGTTTCTCCTTCGACGTCGATTTTGCCGTAGTTGGTAATGGCGCCGTTGCCGGTGGAATAGATGCCGTAACCGTTGTCGGCGCCGACGCTGATTTCGGCATAATTGGTCAAGCTTGCATCATTGCTTAAAGAAAAGCCATAACTGTTTGCTTCGTTGACAAAAATTTTCCCCCAATTGGTTAAGGACGAGGTTAGCGTCAGTTTTACGGCGGTGCTTCCTTCGCTGTTAACGGTAATCTGGCCGTAATTCGTGCCGCTCGAACTGCCGGTCATCAACAGGCCGATACCGTCTGTGCCGTCGGTTACGATATCACCGTTGTTGGTCAGATTGGTTACGTTGTTGGCAAAAATGCCGTGACCGTCGTTGCCGTTAATGTCGATCAGATTTTCGTTCAGAAGCGTTCCGCCGGCAACATTAATGCCGTATCCCGTTTCTCCGTTGATGGTGATAACGCCCGAATTGGTCAGACTGGCGTTGTTTTGGCTATAAATGCCGGAGACGAAGTCTCCCGTAAGAGTGATGGCGCCGCTGTTTTCGATGGAACCTACCTCTTCTTGATAAATGCCTTTCGTATCGTTGCCGTAAAGGTCAATGGAAGCGCTGTTGTCGACATAGGAATCCTTTTTGTTTGCAAACAATCCTATGGTTTCCGATCCGTACAGGCGGATGACGCCGCTGTTGTTAATGCGCCAGCTCTTAATGGCGTAGGCATTGCTTATTTCCTGAGAAGTGTCGCCGATTTGGATGGTGCCGGAGTTGTTGACATTGTTGGCCATAATGCCGATGTTGGTTTGCGAGGATACGCTGGCATTAGCTGCGGTAATCAGAATACGGTTTTCGTTGCTTATCTGTTGATCGTTGTCACTTGCGGCAACAAAAATTCCGTAACTGTCCGTGCTGCCGTCGGAGCGGATGGACAACAGTCCGCTGGTGCTGATGTTGTTGACCGTGCCGTTGGTGGCGTAAATGGCCGTGCCCGCGCTGTAAAGAGTGATAACGCCGCTGTTTTTGATGTTGCCGTCGGCCGAGGCATAGAGGCCGTAGATGTTACCGAGGGTGTCGGTGGAGCTGCCCATGGAAATGTCGCCGGAATTGCTGATGGTCGCATTGTCCGTCCAGATGCCGTAGTTGCCCGTAGAGGCGGCCTGACTGTACGGATTGGCGCGAATAAGCGAAATGGCGGCGTTGTTGGTTATGTTAAGGTTTGGGTTGCCCGAGGCATAAATGCCGTAGGCATCGGCGCCGCCGTCGGTATGGATATATATGGTGCCGCCCGAATCGTTCACGATGTTGCCGCCGGAAACGTTAAGCCCGCTGCCGGTACCGTAAACGGAGACGGAAGCATTGTTGGTGATTGAGCCGTTTTCGACCATAATACCGTTGCCGTCGCCGTAAACGGTAATTGTGCCCTGATTGTTAACGTCACCGCGGGAAGCCTCAATGCCGTTGCCGTTGATGTTTTCGTTGTTGGCACCGAGTTCCAAACTGCCGGTGTTGACGATATCCGCGTTGTCGGCAAACAAAACGCTCATTTTGCTGCCGTCGGCATAAGAATCGGAGCGGTTGATTTTTACCGCCGCGTGGTTGGTCAATGTGCCGTTGCCGGAAAGATAAATGCCGTAACTGTCCGCCGCGCCGTTCGTTACCACGGTAACGCTGCCGCCGGTTTCGTTGGTGATATTGGCGTTTTCTCCCTTCAACGCCGCCCCGGAGCCGTAAATACGGATGTTGCCGCTGTTGCTGAGATTGTTATCGGCAATCATAATGCCGGTGGCGCTGTTAAACAGATTGTCGGTGTCGCCGATGCGGATGTCGCCGTCGTTAATGATTTGGATGCCCGTGCCGTAAATGCCGGTAACGGCCGCGGCGTTAACGCTCTTTCCGGACAAAACGTTAATTTGCGCGCGGTTGTTGATAATTCCTGTGTTTTCGCCGTAGATGCCGTATACCGGCGTATTGTCAAGTTCGGCATGCATGGTAATGAGGCCGCCGTTGTCGATGTTGCCTTCTCCGCGGATGCCGTAACCGGTGCCGAACAGAGAAATGCTGCCGGTATTGGTTATGCCGCCCGTTCCGGTGATGCCGTAGGCGTTGGTAAAAGTTATGTCTTCGCTGCCAAGGGTGATGTTGCCGGAATTGGTAACGGCGTTGCCGTTTGCGGCAATACCCGTGGCTTTGGCGGTTATTTGCGTATCGCCGGTAAAGACGACGGAAGCGTAATTGCGCAGCTGATAACCGTTGCCGTTTAAGACCAGTCCGGATACGGAACCTCCGTTGTCGGCGACTATCTTAATGTTGCCGCCGACATTGTTGATCAGGTTGCCGCCGGAAGCATAAATACCCTGACCGTTGCCGAACAGGTTTACGGCCGCGTTGTTGGTCAGGTTGCCGCCGGTCACAAACAGACCGGTGCCGCTCGTGTACATGTTGATAACGCCGCTGTTGGTCAGATTGCCGTTTCGGGCTTCGGCGCCGTAACCGTTGCCGTACATGTTGATATCACCGCTGTTGATGATGTTGCCGTAGGCTAGCAGAGCGCTGCCCGCGCCGTTCAGGGTCACAGTGGCGCTGTTGGTAATGTCGGCTTTGTTGGCATATATGCCGTACAGGGTATGATATTTTTCGTTTTTCTGGGTGATGGTGATTTCCCCGCTGTTGTCAATGTCAACGCCGTTTCCGTAAATGCCGTAGTTTGAGGGCAGGGTCGGCTGATCTTCTTCTTCGCCGCCGGATTCTTCTTCGTCGGGGGCAAAAGTCATGGAAATGACGGCCGAGTTGGTTATCTTATGGCCGTTTTCCGCAGCGCTTTCGGCATAAATGCCGTAACTGCCGGTTTCTCCGGTGCCGGTAATCGTAATCGTGCCGTTGCCGTTGACATTGCCGCTCTGTTTGAAGATGCCGTAGCCCGAACCGTTGATGACAATATTTCCGTCATGGGTAATATCGCCGTTGACGGCGGAATAAATGCCGTAACCCGTGTCACCCGCGGTAACGGTGATGTCGCCGCGGTTGATGAGCGTGCTTTGTACGGAAGCAAAATTTTCACCGCCGTTGCTGCCGGTAATGGCAAACATGCCGTAGGCCGAACCTTCGGCGGAAACGGTAATGTCGCCGCCGTTCGTCAGGTTGCCGCCGCGCACGGCCTGCATGCCCGCGGCCAGCGTTTCGCCGGCATCTCCGGTTACGGTCAGCGAGATGTTGCCGCTGTTGACGGCCGAGGTGTTGGCGTCGGCATGCATGCCGACAATGCCGCCGTTGCCCGCAGAAAGCGTAATCGGGTTGCTCAGAGCGGCGCCCGCTTCTCCTTCTTCGCCTTCTTCTTCTTCGGCAGGCTGCAAACTGTAAGTCAGATTAATTGTTCCGTTGTTGACCAGATTGGCCTTATCCAGATTTTCGACAGATTTGCTGCCGTCGATAAAGGCTTTGTCCAGCCAGCTGCTCATGCCCCACAAACTCATGGCGCCGGCGTCGTTGCCCGAAGCCGTCAGCTCAATATTGCCGTTGTTTTCGGCGGTGTTTACAAAATCCGCGTAATAATTGGTAAGCCGTGTCTGCATGCCGGTTACTTTGCCGAAAACCGTGTCGCCGCCGCTGCTGATGGTGCCGTTGTTGATAATTTCGGCGTTGGTGTCGGCATACATGCCGATAAGCGAATTTGACGTATCTTTGCCGGAAAAAGTCATGGCAATGGTGCCGTTGTTGCCGGCCGAAGAATAGTCGCCGGCAATCATGCCGATAGCGGCGTTCTGCGCTTCGATCTGAATGGTGCCGAGATTGGAGGCGGAGCTGTCGAGGATGGCGTCAAGGCCTATCGTGCCGTTGCCGAGCGTAATGGTCTGTTCGGTGTCGTTGATAACTTCCGAATTGTTATAGGCAAACATGCCGACTTGCAAATATTTTGTGTAAGAATTTATGTCTGCGTCAAAATTGACCAGATCGGCCAGCGGTACGGTGTCATAGGTGAAGTCGGGATTGGCGACCCACATGTTCGCATTATTGGACAAAGTCAGAGCTTCGCGGTTGACTTTGGTAATTTCGTTTTGCGCGGAAACGATTATGGAGGAGTAGGGCAGGGTTTCCGGTTCGGAAGGTTCGCTCGTGCCGACAATGTATCCCAGCCCGCGGTTGCTGTGAAATTCGGGATCTTCGGGAGCGGGAGCCGGAGCGTCGCTACCGCCGCCGCCACCGCCGCCGCCCGCGGCCAGCGCTACGCCGCCGGCAACCGCGGCGCCGCCTATCCACCACCACATGGTATTGTCGTCGTCGGCCATATAGGCGGCCTCAAAAGATTCTTGTTCCGCCATAAACTGGCGATATTGACGGGGATTGATGTTGTCAATGCAGGGCGGCTGCAGGCGGGCGCCGGCGCGTTTGAACGTATTGTAGGCCAAATGGTCGTTGCGGCGGATGGCAACGCAAATGCCCGTATCGCCGTCGGCATTGATGGTATTGACGTTCATTCCGCGCAAGATGGCGTTGTTGATGACCGTCAGGTTGCCCTGAGAGGCATAAGCATACATTTCGTTAAAACTGAGCGGCGCCAGATAAGCTTCGGCAGCCGAGGCCGATACGAGTGACAGAGCCGTGGTCAAAGAAAGAGCTTTGGAAAAAGATATCCGCATAGCCATTAATCCCCCCTTAGTTTTATTTGCCTTACATATTAATAAATAAAATAATTTATGCAAGCAAATTTATGTCGGCGCGTTTTTATTTTGCCCGAAAAATACTCTGCGGAAGGCGGACGAAGATGTTTTGCCTGCGGTCAGTAGAAATTCTGTCCCGAGATAAGTCCGGAAATGCCGGTGTTGACGAGTTTGCCGTCTTCCAATCGGACTTTGCGATCCATGGCTCCGGCCAGTTCCATATTGTGGGTGGCAATTAAGGCCGAAAGCCCGGTTTCGCGGACAATGGCCAGCAGTTCGGCAAAAACGACGTCCGAGGTTTTCGGGTCGAGGTTGCCGGTCGGTTCGTCCGCTAAGAGCAGTTTCGGCGCATTGGCCAAAGCCCGCGCGATGGCTGTGCGCTGCTGTTCGCCGCCGGACATTTCCGCCGGCCGGTGTTTCATTCTGTCGGCAAGTTCCATCCGTTCAAGCAGCCATTCGGCTCTTGCGCGAGCCTCTTTTTTGTTGCGACCGGCAATCAGCTGCGGCAGCATCACGTTTTCCAGCGCGGAAAAGTCGGGCAGCAGGTTGTGATATTGGTAGACAAAACCAAGGTAGTCGCGTCTTAGGGCCGTGCGCAGGCCGTCGCCGAGTTTGGCGCAGTTTTGTCCGGCAAGAAGAACGGCGCCTTCCGTCGGCGTTTCCAGCAATCCGGCTATTTGCAGCAAAGTCGATTTGCCCGAGCCGGAAGGCCCCGTTAAGGCAACGATTTCTCCGCTGCCGACGGTCAGTTCCACGCCGGTGAGCACTTCCAGCTTTTGGCCGCCCTGTTTGAAATTTTTGCGGATGTTTTGTAATTCGAGCACGGCGGTCGTTTGTTCGTTATTCATAGCGCAAAGCCTCCACGGGATCCATTTTGGCCGCTCTGTAGGCCGGGTAGATGGTGGCCAGAAAAGACAGCAGCAGAGCGGTGAGGGTGATAAAGGTTACTTCGACGGCGTCCACTTTTGCCGGCAGCTGCGAAAGAAAATATATTTCCGCCGAAAAAAGATCGCGTCCCGACAGGTTTTGCAAAAACTGGCGGATGGTTTCAATGTTGTCGCAGAACAAAATGCCGAGCACAAGCCCGAGCGCGGTGCCGACAAAACCGATGAACGCGCCGTCCATGAAGAAGATGCGCATAATCATGCCTTTGGTTGCGCCCATCGTGCGCAAAACGGCAATGTCGCGCCCTTTGTCCTTGACCAGCATGATAAGCCCGGTGATGATGTTAAACGCCGCCACCAGAATAATCAGCGTCAAAATAAGAAACATAACGTTGCGTTCCACGTCAATGGCGTTGAAAAAGGCCGAGTTCGACTGCCGCCAGTCGAAAATGTAGACCGCCGGGTCGATGCTTTTGGCAATGGCTTCGCGGGTTTCTTCCAGCCGGTTTTCGTCTTTTAAGGTGACGTCGATGTTGGTTACGGCGTCTTTCATGCCGAAGAAAGTCTGCGCGGTTGCAAGCGGCATGAAGATAAAGTTGGAATCGTATTCGTACATGCCGAAATCAAACGTGCCGACAATGCGATAGGATTTCAT
Source organism: uncultured Alphaproteobacteria bacterium (assembly GCA_944390915.1). Taxonomy (GTDB): domain Bacteria; phylum Pseudomonadota; class Alphaproteobacteria; order RF32; family CAG-239; genus JAFUYI01. The sequence continues at coordinate 22,402 of CALXRS010000012.1, read as the reverse complement.
CCGCGGCACGGTGCCGAAAGCGGTGATTTTGCCGTTCGGGGAGATAAGCGTGATTTCGTCGCCGGGAACGAGCCCCATTTTTAAGGCCAGACGATAGCCGATGATGACAACGTTGCCGGAAAATTGATCCAGATTGGCGTTTTCCATGCCTTTGCGCAGGGCGTCTTTATGCAGAATGTCTTCTTTGTCGAGGCCGCGCAGCATGGCGCCTTCCGCCGCCTGACCGGAAGAAACGAGCAGCTGTTTTTCAATCAGCGGGAAAGCGTTGGCCACATTGTCGAAACTTTTGATTTCGTCGGTGGCGGCGCGATAGTTGTCAAAGGGCATGCCGCCGGCGGCCACGATGTTGATGTGACCGTTGATGCCCAAAATGCGCGTCAGCAGTTCCGAGCGAAAACCGTTCATCACCGACATGACGATGATGAGCGTGGCCACGCCGAGCGCAATGCCGGTAAAGGCAAAGCCGGTAATGACGGAAATGAACCCTTCTTTGCGCTTGGCGCGGAGATAGCGGCGGGCGACGAGCCTTTCAAAACGGTTAAAAATCATTTTTTTCTCCCATAGCTGCCAAAATTTATAGCCGCAAGCGCCAAAAAAAGCAATAAAAATTGCGCCGCGGCGAAAAACAGGATGAAAAAAGGCTTGCCAAAAGCGGACAGTTGTTGTATAAGCAAAGCGATTTTTTTTATAAAACGGGCGTACGGGCTAAAAGGCATGCCTTTGCGCCGGAAAGAAATTCTGAAAGGAAAGAAAATGCCAAAATTGAAAACCAAAAGTTCGGTCAAAAAACGCTTCGGCGTTACCGGCACCGGCAAGTTGAAAAGAAACTTCGCCAAAAAGAGACACTGTCTCTTCTGCAAAACACAGAAGATGAAAAGACAAGCCCGCGGCACGACTCTCGTGGCCGAGTGCGACGTTCAGATCGTCAAACAGTTTTTACCTTATTTGTAGGAGGATATACAGATGTCTCGTGTTAAAAGAGGTGTAACGGCCCGTGCCCGCCACAAAAAAATCTTTGCCATGGCAAAGGGATATCGCGGTCGTTCCAAAAACGTATTCAGAGTAGCAGTTGAAAAAGTCGAAAAGGCTTTGCAATATGCCTACCGCGACAGAAGAGCAAAGAAGAGAAACTTCCGTTCGCTGTGGATTCAGCGCATCAGCGCCGCCGCAAGACTCAACGAAATGACATATTCCCGATTTATGAACGGGCTCGGCAAAGCCGGCATTGAGCTCGATCGTAAAGTTCTGGCCGATATTGCATTAAAAGAGCCCGAGGCATTCGCCAAGCTGGTCGCTGAGGCTAAGGACGCTTTGAAGTAATTTTTATTAATGCAAAACAGCAAAAAGAGTCTGCCTCGAGCATTCGGGACAGGCTCTTTTTGTTTGTACGAGGGGAAAGTAATGGAAAATTTGGAAGATTTGCAGGAACAACTGCTGCAGGGCATTGCCGCGGCGCGGGATCTGAAAGCGCTGGACGAAGCGCGGGTGGCCGCGCTCGGTAAAAAAGGCTGCATTACCGAAAAAATGAAGGGACTCGGCGCCCTGCCGACAGAAGAAAAAATTGCCGCCGGCAAAAGTTTGAATTTGTTGAAATCGGCGGTGGAACAGGCCGTTGACGCCCGCAAAAAGGAGCTGGAAGCGGAAGAGCTGAACCGCCGTCTGGCCACCGAACGCGTCGATGTTACGCTGCCGGTGCGGCCGGAAACACAGGGGCGTATCCATCCGGTTTCAAAGATTTATGAAGAAGTGGTGGCCATATTCGGCGAGATGGGTTTTGAGGTTGCCGAAGGGCCGGACATTGAAGACCAGTTCCACAATTTTAACGCGCTCAACATGCCGGCCAACCATCCGGCGCGGCAGATGCAGGACACGTTTTACATGGCCAACCCGGACAGCGCGGATTTTGACGACAGTTTTGTGGTTCGCACCCACACCTCTCCGGTGCAGATTCGCACCATGGAAAAAAAGCGTCCGCCGATTCGCATTATTGCGCCGGGGCGCACCTACCGCAGCGACTATGACGCCACGCATACGCCGATGTTTCATCAGGCGGAAGGACTGGTGATCGACAAAACCACCACCATGGCACATTTGAAAGGCTGCCTCTATGATTTTGTGCGCGCGTTTTTTGAGGTGGACAACATCAAAGTGCGCTATCGGCCGTCTTATTTTCCGTTTACGGAGCCTTCGGCGGAGATGGACATCGGCTGCAAAAAAGGCAAGGACGAGCTGAAGATAGGCGAGGGCAACGACTGGCTGGAGATTTTGGGCTGCGGCATGGTTCATCCGAGAGTTTTGGCCGCCGGCGGCATTGACCCGGACGAGTATCAGGGGTTTGCCTTCGGAGTGGGGCTTGACCGGCTGGCAATGCTGAAATACGGCATTCCGGATTTGCGCACGTTTTTTGAGTCGGATTTGCGCTGGCTGAAACATTACGGCTTTGTGCCTTTGGACGAATCGTCGATGACCGGCGGTTTGAGCAACAACGGAGGGTTGGCAAGATGAAATTTACGTTATCATGGTTAAAGGAACATTTGGCAACGGAGGCCTCCGTTGACGAGATAGCGGAAACGTTAACGCGCATCGGGCTGGAAGTGGAAGAAGTTTTTAATCCGGCGGCGGGGCTTGCGGGCTTTGTTACCGCAAAGGTTGACGAATGCGTCATGCATCCGGATTCCGACCATCTGCATCTGCTTAGAGTCAATACCGGCAAAGAGGTTTTGCAGGTTGTCTGCGGCGCGCCGAACGTTCACGCCGGCACGATCGGCATTTTTGCCCCGGTCGGCGCGGTCATTCCCTGCTACAACGAAAAATTGACGGTCGGCAAAATCCGCGGGGTGGAAAGTTTCGGCATGCTTTGCTCGGAAAAAGAACTCGGCATCGGCGACGACCATACGGGGATTATTTCGCTTGCCGCGGACACGCCCGTGGGGTTGCCGGCGGCAGAGGTGCTGGACATTGATCCGGTGTTTGAAATTTCGATTACCCCGAATCGGGCAGAATGTCTTGGTGTGCGTGGGGTTGCGCGCGATCTGGCGGCGGCCGGGCTCGGTCGTCTGAAACCGCTTGAGGTTAAGAAAACCGCCGGCACGTTCAAGAGCCCGATAAACATTCGGGTGGAAGACAAAAAGGCCTGTCCGGTTTATACCGGCCGCTATATCCGCGGCGTGAACAATCGGGCGGAAACGCCGAAATGGATGAAAGACCGGCTGGCGGCCATCGGACTGCACAGCATTTCGCCGCTGGTGGACATAACCAACTATATCAATTTTGATCTGGCGCGGCCGCTGCACGTGTTTGACGCCGGTAAGCTGAAAGGCGATCTGGTTATCCGCATGGCCGAAGAGGGCGAAAAATTTGTTTCTCTCGAAGGTAAGGAATATTCTCTGGACGGCCAAAGCCTGGGCATTTGCGACGACGACGGGGTGGAGTGCCTCGGCGGCGTGATGGGCGGCATCGGCAAGGGCTGCCTGCCGGAAACAACCGACGTGTTGTTGGAAAGCGCCTATTTTGCGCCGGAATGTATTGCCCGCACCGGCCGGCATTTTCAGATCGAATCGGATTCCCGCTATCGTTACGAGCGCTGGGTAGATCCAAATTCCAATGTTTTGGGGTCGGACTACGCTACAGCGTTGATTTTGGAAATTTGCGGCGGAGAGGCTTCGGAAATTGTGGTTTGCGGCGAAGAAAACTACCGTTCCGAGCCGGTTACCCTGCGTCCGGAAAGAGTGAAAACTCTGGCGGGGCTTGATGTTTCCGCAGAAGAAATCACCCGTATCCTGACGGCGCTCGGCTTTGAGGTGAGCAGGGAAGAAAACGGCCTGCGGGCGGTTTCGCCGACCTGGCGGGGCGATATCGAATGCGAGGCCGATCTGGTGGAAGAAGTGGTGCGCATGGTGGGGCTGGACAAAATCCCCGCCCTGTCGATGCCGGCCGACGAATTCCCCAAACAGACCCTGACGCCGGCGCAGCGGCGGGTGGTTACCGTGCGCCATGAGCTGGCCAATCGGGGAATGTTTGAAAGTGTTACCTGGAGTTTTACGGATTCCACGCTGGCGGCGTATTTCCGCAAGGGCGGTCAGCCGCTGCCGCTGCTGAACCCGATTGCCGCCGAGCTGGACGAGATGCGGCCGTCACTGCTGCCAAACCTGCTTTTGGGCGTAAAAAACAACGTTGTCCGCGGTGCAGACGGGGTTTGTCTGTTTGAAACGGGGCCGGAGTTTTACGGCTGTCGTCCGGGTGAGCAAAAGGAAGTGGCCGCCGGCGTGCGCTATGGCTCAACAGCCAAAAAACACTGGTTGGAAAACGGGCGCGCCTATGATGTTTTTGACGCCAAAGCCGATGCTCTGGCTGCTATTGCCGCAGCCAACGGCCCCTGGGACAGCGCACAGGTGACCACCGATGCGCCGGCCTATTATCACCCTGGCCGCAGCGGCGTGCTGCGTTTGGGCAAAAACGTGCTGGCCTGTTTCGGCGAGCTGCATCCGGCCGTGTTGAAAGCTTTTGATCTGAAAGGTCGGGTCGTGGCGTTTGAGGTTTATCTGGACAATATTCCGTTGCCGCGGGCAACTGCCGGAAAATCGAAGAAAAAGCTGGCGCTTTCTCCGTTCCAGTCGGTGGATAAGGATCTGGCTTTTGTGGCGGCAAAGGATGTGCCGGCGGCAAGCATTGTCGCCGCGGCCAAAAACGCGGACAAAGAACATATTGTCGACGTGCGCGTCTTTGACGTTTTTGAGGGCGGCAGTCTGCCGGAAGGCAAAAAATCCGTGGCTTTGGGGTTGACTTTCCAACCGCAGGAAAAAACCTTTACCGATGCGGAAATTGACGCCATCATGAAAAAAGTGATTGCGGAAGTCGGTAAAAAAACGGACGCCGTTTTGCGCAGCTGATATCCGGCTGATGTATGACGGGCGCTTTTGAAGCTCGCTTGAAAAAAACACCCCGGTCGAGTTTTTTCGATCGGGGTGTTTTTGCAGGGGCGGCAAAATGCCGCTGCAAAAATTGCGACTTTAGCGGCAAGGTTTGGTGACGGAAACTATTTTTCCGATGGTTTTGAGTTTTTCGGGATGGTTGACGCGAATGGGCGGATAAAGGGTATTATCGGATATTATCAGAGCTGTACGGTTAAAATTGTCCAATTGCAATCGTTTGATAAAAATTTCTCCTTCAAGGGCAAAAAGATATAATCCGTCCGCATCGGGGGAGGTGACGGAGACGTCCGCCCAGACAAGATCGCCGTCGCCGATGGTCGGTTGCATGGCATCGCCCGCGGCAATCAGCGCTTTGATGTTTTCGGGGGCGGACAAGCAAAACATATTGAAAATATCGGTACTTATCATTTGCTTGCCTACAATTTCGTAAAATATTCCCTTGTTGTTGATTGAGGGGCGGACAATATCGATGACGGAAAGATTGTTTTCTGCGCGCGAGAGGGGCTTTTTGCCGTCGGTGGAAGGTATTTCGCGTGTATAGCCGGAGTTGTATTTGGTAAGTTCTTCAAGGTCAAGGTTGAAAAATTGAGCGGCGGGAAAAACCTTGTTGACGGGAAAATCGCGTTTGCCGCACAAGAGTTCGGAAACTCTTGTTTTCTGCCATTTCAGGGCTTCGGCCACATCGCCCTGAGAGATGTTGTTTTTTTGCATATAGTCTTTGAGCCAGGTCCATTTGTTATTTGTTTGTTTGTTTGTCATCGTCATTTCCTCCTGCATGCATTACATATTATGTAATAAAAAAAACATTTTGTAAATTACAAAAAAAGTATTGACTTGTATTACATTATATGTATATAAAAATTGCAGATAATGTAAAAAATAAGCTAACGGAGGCCAATACATGGATCAGGACGAAGAATATATTGATAAACAGGAATGTTGCCGCCGCGGCTATGTTCGGCACAACGGAAAAATTTATAAAATGACGCTTTTGGAGAAATATGCGGCGCGCGGGTGGCTGGAGTTCGGTGATCCGAAATTTTCGGTTGAGGATCGGTTGCGAGCGGCAAAAAGGTTGCAGAAAGATTATGAAATGTCTCGATTTATGTCCGTTTCGGCTTCCGATTTTCGCGAAAGGGTTGACGTTGTCGGCCGCGGAGCCGGTGATTTGGAGACAATCTGCCGGGCAAGAGAGTCGTATTTTGCCGCTGTCAAACAGATTCCCGCGGAATTTTGGCCGGTGGTGAAAGCCGTATGTTTGGAAAACAAAGAGCCTGATTGGCTCGAAAACATGCCTAAGAGAACAAGGGCGGAAGCCAATTATGCCAAACGTTGCGATTTGTGTCGGGGGTTAGACAGGCTGCTTCGCCACTATTGGGCTGTGTAAAGAATATTAAATTTATGACGATCTGAAAAAAATATGTTATTATTTGTAATAAAATATTATTAAAAATATTGGTTGTGTATTAAACTATCTTTGATTCAATTTCAGATGTAAAGGACTAAGGTTATGAACATTGAAAAATATCAGCAAGCTAATATTTCAGATAAATATCAGTATCCGGAACAGCTGCGGAAAGATTTTCGCAATTTGCTCAATATTATGGAACATTCGGTGTTGGGAACGCCGGCTGCTGTCGGAACATATAATTTGCTATGCGGAATCGAGGCTTTGCTTAACCGTTATGAAACGGTCAGCAAGGAAACGTTGTTGGCCGTCAATATTATTGAAAATTATGAGAAATGCGCCGAGTATTTGATAAATCTTCATCAAGAAGCCATGCACAAGGAAATATTTAACCATAAAATGATTGTTCTGTGATGCATGGCAAAACTGAAAAATTTGACAGGCGGTTATCTCTTTTACAAAAACAGGCAATAAGTATTGCCTGTTTTTGTTATGTTCCGCAAACGATGCGTTTGGCGCGGACTTTTGTTTGAGAATTTTTTATTTTCAAGTCTCGGTCGTTGTTCGCCGGATATGTACAGATGTTATTTTTGTGCTGTTTAATGTATTGTTTTTTAATAAAACAATAAAAGTTATCCACAGGCGATGAGAAAATATGTTGCAGGTTGTGACATTTTGTGCTATGAAAATTTCCATAATGGGTGATTGTGTACTTTGCGCAATCATCCTTTTTTGTTCAATATATTTATCGGCAAAATTTGTTCGTTTTGTTTTTGCGCCAAAAGTGGCAGAGATGACGTAACGAAACCTCGCGTGATGAGATGTTTCGTGACAGGATGTTGTGTCGCGGGCAGGGCGTTTTGCGGCCGGATGTCGCGGGCAGAATGTTATGTGACAAAATATCGTGTGACGAGGTATCGCGGGCAGGATGTTGTGAATATCCGCCGTCATGGAGCATAAGCATTTCAGGGGGAGTTAAAAAACCGCCTTTCCGTCTTTATGGAACGGCGGTTTTTTTGTATCCGTTTGCAACGGACTGTTTTGCCGTGCGGCAACATTAAACACGGCGGGAGAAAATGCGACAGAAAGCGAAAAAAGACAAATATTGTGCCGATTATGCGGCCAGGCTGGTGGCGTGGTTTAAGAACGCTCCTCTTTATTATACCGAAACACGGGTTGTGTTCAGCAAAAAAAGCGACAAAAGCGAAGAGGTGATTGAAAAAGTGCCGGCGCCGTGCCCGACATTCGTGCGCTTTGCCGACGAAATCGGGGTGGCGGTCGGTTCTCTTGCCCGTTGGCGCGAAAAATATCCGGAGTTTGCCGAAGCATATCTGAAAGCGGAGCTTTATCAGGAAGAATGGCTGATGAACGCTGCCGGACTTGGTTTTTACAATTCGTCGATGTCCATTTCCGCGCTCAAGGCCAACCACGGCTGGGTGGAAAAAAGCGACGCCCGCGGGCGCGCCGGCGACGAACCGCGGCAGGTGCTGGTGCGCTTCGTCAAAAACGGGGAAAACCGACAACCGTTTGCGCCGCCGGAAAACGGCGAAAAAGAAGAAGCGGAAGAAAACGGGGAGGAAGAAAATGAAGAAAGTGATTGCGAAAATTCCTGAAATATTTGCGCCGCTGATGACGCAAAAATATCGGATAAAACTTTGCTACGGCGGGCGCGCCGGCGGAAAGTCCTATGCTTTTGCCGACAGCCTGTTGCTGCTCGGGCGGCAAAAAAAGCTGCTGATTGCCTGTTTGCGGGAAATTCAGGATTCGATAAAAGATTCCGTGCACAAGTTGTTGAGCGACCGTATTTCTTTTTACGGGCTTTCCGACTACAGGGTTGCGGAAGATCGGATTGACAACCGTCTGACCGGCACGCGGTTTATCTTCAAGGGGCTGCGCGAGCAGGACAGTCAAAAAATAAAATCGCTTGAAGGCGTGGACATCGCCTGGATAGAAGAAGCGCAGACCATCAGCAAAAAAAGCTGGGAAATCCTTGAACCGACCATCCGCAAAGACGGTTCGGAAATATGGATTTCCATGAACCGGCTTTTTGAAAACGATCCGATTTGGACGGCGGTGGCCGCCAATCCGGACAGACGCACCTGGATCAGGCGGGTGAACTATTGCGACAATCCTTTTTGTCCCGAAGAAATGCGTCTGCTGGCGGAAAAATGCCGCCGCGAGAATATGGAAAAATATCGGCATGTGTGGCTGGGGGCGCCGCTTGCTCAGGGAGCCGAGCGGCTTATCGGCGCCGCGGCGGTGCGGCAGGCTTTTACGCCGAAGATAGCTTCCACCACGTCGCCGCTGATTGTGGGGCTTGATATTGCCCGCTTCGGCGACGACAAAACGGTGTTTTGTTTTCGCAAAGGGCGTCTGGTTATGGGGTTTGAGAGCTATGCCGGCAAAAGCAACGTGGAAGTGGCCAACATTGCCACCAACATCATCGGCGAGAAGCGACCGGTGCGGTTGTTTATGGATATCGGCGGGCAGGGTGCCGGCGTTTACGATATTCTGAAAGACAGGGGGGTCGGCGAGGTTATCCGCGGCGTCTATTTCGGCGAAAAGGCCTTGCAGGCGGATCGCTATTTTAACCGGCGGGCGGAAATGTGGGACAAAATCAACCGCTGGCTTACCGAATTGCCGCTGCCCGAACTGCCGGCGGACGAAGATTTATTTGACGAACTGACGGCGGTCAACAAAAAATTTGACGGGCGCGGCCGGTTGCAGCTGGAAGACAAGGAAGATATCAAAAAGCGTCTGGGGCGTTCGCCGGACAAGGCCGACGCGTTGGCGCTCACTTTTGCCGAGCCGGTTTATGACTACGGGGTGCCGCGGTTGTACGGCAACGGCAAAGTGCCGGTGGAAGAAATGTTTGCGCTGGCAAAGAAAAGCAGCGGCGGCGGCTGGTAAAGACGCCGTTTGACGCTTTCCCCGTCGGGGAAAACTTCTTTATAAACACCTGTTCAAATTTTTTGTAAGAAGAGTGAAAGCGCCCCTGTAACCCGGAGCCTGCCAAAATGCCGGCGTGGCGCGATTTTGAACAATTTGCCCGCAGGCTGAATCCCGTTTGCGGCAAACTGTCCGTCGTCGTGCCGACTGCCGTCGGCGAAATTGCCGCCGACCGCAACGAAAAGTGACCGTCCGTTGAATAATCGGGACGGTTTTTTTGTATCAACGTTTTTTTGAAAGGAAAAAGGAATGAAAATGAAAGCCATTGCCGATCGGATTTTTATCCGGTTGGCGCCGCCCGAAGAAGCGCCGGGCATTATTTTGCCGGCGGATATCGAAGAACCGCGCACCGTCGGCGTCGTGGAAAGCGTCGGTGAAAAGGTGAGTGCCGTCAAACCCGGCGACAAAGTTTTGTTTCATGTTTTTGACGAGCTGGAAACGCCGGAAAAGAATCTGGTGGTTGTGCGCGAAAGCAGCATTTTGGGAGTGATGAACGATGACTGACGAAAACAGAGACGAACGCCCGGCCGCGGAAGGCTGGCTGAAAAAACTTGCCGCCGCGGAAAAGGCTTATGCCAAATATTATGATCTGGTGGATGAAACGCGGGATTTTTATAAGGACAGCAAAGGCAGCCGCAGCGGAAAATATAATATTTTCTGGTCGACGGTGGAAACCTTAAAGCCGTTTTTGTATTTCAAACAGCCGAAATTTTACATTGAGCGCACGGACAAAAACGCCGGCCGAACGGAAAAACTGGCCTGTGAAATGCTGGAAAACGCTCTGGCTTGGAATATGGAACAGTTCGATTTTGACAGCGTTATCAAATATGCGCGCAACGATTTTCTGATTTCCGGCGCGGGTATTGTCTGGGAGCAATATAAGCCGGAGATAGAAATGCGGGGCGAGACGTCGGCACCGGACGGGCAAACGGCGGTTAAAACCGGTGAAAAGGTGGAATCCGTCTATTTGGATCCGCGTTGCTTTCTGGCCGATACCGACCGTGTCGGCGTGTGGGAAGAAGTTTCGTGGGTGGCGCGCAAAATCTATATGGACCGGGAAGAACTGGCGGCGGAATTCGGCGAAGATCTGCCGGCGGCATTTGCGGATGCGCGTCGCGATGTCTGCGTTTACGAAGTGTGGGACAAAGCCGGCGAAGAAATTTTGTGGCTGTCGCCGGCGGTGCCGGAACGTTTTTTGAAAAAACAGAAAAATGTTTTGCATATCAACGGCTTTTTCCCTTGTCCGAAACCGATTTTTGCCACCATGACCAACAACAGCATCATCCCCGTGCCGGACTATTGCATGATAAAGGAAATGCTAAACGAACTGAACGGCATAAATTCGCGGATGCGGCTGACCATTCAGGCATTGAAGGTAAGCGGCGCCTATGACAACTCTTTTCCCGAACTGGCGGAAATTCTGGACAAGGACGTCACCCTGGTGGCGGTCAGCGATTTTGTGAAACTGCGTGAAAGCGGCGGCATCCGCGGCATTATCGATTTTGCCCCCATCGAGCAGTATGTTTTGGCGCTGGAGCAGTTGGCAGAGCGGCGGCAGGACGTTATCGCCAGCATTTTTGACGTAACCGGCGTCAGCGACATTATGCGCGGTTCGTCAAACGCGGCGGAAACGGCGACGGCCGTTACCAAAAAAACAAACTTCGGCACGCTGCGCAATCAGGATCGGCAAAACGATATGCAGCGTTTTATCCGCGATTTGTTGCGGATAAAGGCGGAAATTATCTGCGAAATGTTCGATGCCGGCCGGCTGGCTTCTTTTCTGCCCGCCGAAAAGCGACAGGACGAGCAGAGTGTGTTGGCGGCGGTGCGGCTTCTGAAAACGGAAAAGCTCCGCGGCATGTTGTTTACCGTGGAAACGGAAAGCATTTTTAACCGTGAGGAGGAAAGCGCCAAAACCATGGAAGCCGTTAAAATCATAAACGAAATGGTAACCGCGGCTTTAACCACCGTCAGCCGGCAACCGCTTTTGCTGCCGCTTTACAAAATGATGATGACTGCGGTGGTCGACACGCTGCCGCGCGGGCGGATTTTTGAGAATGTGATGGAAAAAGTGTTTGCCGATGTGGAAGATTTTTTGAAAAAACAGGAAGAAAACGAAGCCCGAAAGGCGGAAGCAGCCGCTCGGGCGCAACCCGGAGAAAACCCCGCGGTTGAACTGGAACGCGAGAAAAACGCGCTCAAAAAACGTGAGCTAGAACAAAAAATGCAGTTGGAACAGCAGCGGGTGGATTTGGAAAAAAGCAAGTTTGCGACCGATACGATGCTGCAGATGCAAAAACTGCGGCAGCAGGCAATAAAGGAGGCCGGCAAATGACCTATTTTAACCGCCGGTGGACGGAAGAAATTGTTCTTCCCGACGGTTCAAAAGCCTCCTGCAAACAGGATGTCGACCGTTTTTTGAGAAAAAGCGGCCTGGCGTTTGCGGGAGATTATTCGGACGACTTTGTAAAAAAAGCGCGTCTTAACAGAGAACGGACGGAGCGCAAAGAGCTCTGGGCCGAATTTATACATAATTACAAAAGGAGTATATGGCATGCAAAAAAGTGATACCAGACGGTTCCTTGAGGAACAGTTTGCAAAATACGAACAGGCTGAGGCCGAGGCAAACGACAAGCCTTTTGCGCCGGCAGCCGAAATCGAAGAAGGGGCGGCAGACGAATATCTGCTTGCCCCTTCCGCTTATCAGAAAGAATTCGGGGAAATTTTCAAAACCCTGCCGTTTGCGCTCAGACGCTATATGCATAAGCGCGAGAACGAAGCCGCGGCTGCGTTTTCCCGCTTAAACGAAGAATTGTCGATGAAGCATTTTCTGGATGCGGCTTTTGCCGAAAAAGGCTGCCGTCATGGTTTCAAAACCGCCAAAGAATGGCTGGAAAAGCTGATTTTTGCGGAAGAAATGCTCGACAGCAACCCCGAATATACGCTTCGTTTTTTGGCGCGGGCTTACGGACTGCCGTCGGTTTTGGCCGAAAAGGCGGATAAAGGGGTGGAACTTTGCGAGTTGAAAATCGGGCTTTTGAGCAGAGAACTGCAGCGTCTGAACGAGCGCGTGGCGGCGGGCGAACGGCGATATGCTGCGGCCGCGGAAGACGCCGCCGCCGTTCGCAAGGCAAAAGAGGCCGGTTTTTCGCCAAAGGGAAAAGCGCCGCTTGCCGAGGATCTGAGCAAGCTGACGACCAGGCAGATTCTGGAACGGAAATTTGCCGAGCTGGAAGACTAGCCGAAATTATTGTGCAAAAACAGCAAAATAAAATCTTTTTTTATGAAGGAATATGAAAATGGCAAATAAAGATTATACCGATATTTTTACCTCCACTTTGGAAAGCCGCAGCGGCGAGATTGCCGATGCCGTTTCCAAAAACAACGCTCTGCTTGCGCGTCTGCGCGAAAAGGGGCACAACCGCTATATTTACGGCGGCTCAAAAATTCTTGAAGAGCTGGAATACGGCGAAGGCGACATGAGCTGGTATTCGGGATACGATTCCATTACCTACACGCCCAAGCAGCTGTTTACCGCCGCGGAATACAGCATGAAGCTGTGCGCCGTGCCGGTGGCCATTTCGGGCGAGGACAGACTGAAAAACTCCGGCAAATATCAGATGCTCGATTTGTTTGAAAAACGGATAGAAAACGCCAAAAAAACAATGAGCAACAAGATGTCGGAAGCCGTTTACGGCGACGGCACCGCCTCGGGCGGCAAAGCCATCGGCGGATTGGCGCTGTTGGTGGCCGACGCGCCGTCGACCGGCACCGTCGGCGGCATTGACCGCTCTGCCTCGGGCAACGAATTCTGGCGCAACCAGTCGGTAACCGCCGCCACGGCTTTTACGGCGGAAACTCTGCGTCCGGCCATGGACAAGATGTATCTTTCCCTGTGCCGCGGTTCCGACAAGCCGGATCTGATTATTGCCGGCAACGCGATGTACTCGCTGTTTGAGCAGTCGCTTGTCGCCATGCAGCGCTATACCGAGCCGAAACTGGCCGAAGCCGGATTTACCTCTCTGCGCTACAAGGGCGCCGATGTCGTCTTTGACGGCGGACAGGGCGGGAGTTGTCCGGAAGGAAAAATGTATTTCCTGAACACGAACTACATTTATCTGCGCAGCCACAAGGATCGCGATATGAAAGTCATCGGCGGCGAAAGACTGGCCGTCAACCAGGATGCCATCTACAAAATTGTCGGTTGGGCGGGCAACATGACCATGTCCAACGCGGCTTTGCAGGGCGTGTTGATTGATAAGACGGAAAATCTGTCCGAAGACGACGACAAATAAAAACAACCAGCATTTGCTTTTGCGGAGAGCCCGGGTTTCCGGGCTTTCCGCATTTTGGGCGCAAAGGAGAAAACAATGGATTTTGCAATGTTCAATAAAATTGCGACGGACAGCTGCAGCGAAGACGGCGTGGCCGCCCGTTTTTATGACCGGGTTGTCAAAACCGGAGAAATTGACGCCAACGGACTGCCGAAGTTTCGTCTGACCTGTTTTTGCGAAATAAGGATTAAGGACAACACCTCGGAGGTTTATGACCAGCCGGCGACGGCGGAAAAAATACGCCGCTTTCCCGCCGAATACGCCCGCTACCGGATGGCCAAAAAACAGGCGCCCGAGGGCACGCCTCTGGAGCAGTTTGCCTTTTTGGATCGGGCGGAAGTGGAGAGTTTGAAAATCCGGGGAATTTTTACGGTGGAAGCGTTGGCGGAACTGGCGGACGACAAGGCCTGCCAGCTCGGGGTCGAAAAGGAAAAGCATCTGGCCGAAAGTTTTTTGCGGCAGGCCAAAAATAACAGGCTGCTGCAGGAATGGCAGCAAAAGGAAGAAGAATATCGGGCAAAAATCAGTTATCTGGAGGAAGAAAACGCCGCTTTGAAACAAGCGGCGGCAGCGACCGGCAAAACCAGAAGAGAAAGGAAGAAAAAATGAAGGATATTTTACGGATATGCCGGGATGTGGCGGCGGCCGCCTGCGTGCAGGAGCCGACAACCCTGTTTAACAACCCCGGGCAAAACGAAAAAATTTTTTTAAGCATTGCGGGCGACGCCTTAAACGGACTGTTGCGTTACGGCGATTGGCAGGAGTTGATAAAAGACGGAGAATTGCGGACGGCAGAGGGTAAATGCGATTATCCGACGGCGTTTTTCTGTCCCGATTTTTACCGTCTGTTGAACAACACCGTCTATATTCGCGACAGCGCGGAAAAAGTCATCGGCGCCGTTACGCCGGAACAATGGCAGCGGGACAAATATCTTTCCGCCGCCGGCGGCAAAATAAAGTTCAAGATTCAAAATTCGATGTTCCGTTTTCTTACGCCGCCGCCCGGGGGGCTGAAAATCGTGTTTCAATATCGTTCGTCGGCGGTGGCCTATGACGGCAAAACGCTGACCGAAAAAAGCGAGCTTTCGGCCGATACCGATATCCCCGTGTTTGACGAATATCTGGTAAAACTTGCCATCCGCTGGCGTCTGCAGGCGCGCAACGGTCAAAATTACGAAGAAGAATATGCGGAATATGAAAAAGAATGCCGCAAACGCTTTGCGGAAACACTGGCGACCAGAGATATCTGCCTTGCCGCCGGTCGGTGCGGCGAAGCCAACGATACGGGGGTGATTATCCATGCCAAAACGGACAATTAACAGAAAAGGCCGGTCGGGAAACTATACCCTGCCGGCGCCCGTCGGCGGGCTGAACGTTCGCGACGGTTTGGATATGATGAGCGAAACGGACGCCATTGTCATGGACAATTATTATCCGGCCGAAACCAAAGTATGCCTGCGGGGCGGTTATCGCACCCACGCCTTGAACGACGAAGACGACAACATCAAAATAGAAACGCTGATGGAGTTTCACCATGCGACCGGCGACCGTCTGTTTGCCTGCGGCAACGGCAAAATCTGGGATGTTTCCTCGTCGGCGGCAGTCAGCGAGGTTTTCAGCGGCTGTTTGTACAACAACTGGCAATATGTGCAGTTTAAGGATCGGATAATTGCCTGCAACGGTTATGATACGCCTCTGACCTATCGTCAAAACGACGACGGCGAATGGGAATGGGAAGAGGCCGCTTTTACCGGCGACGGGTTGACGGCGGAAAAACTGATAAATGTTTGCGTTTCCAAACAAAGGCTGTTTTTTGTCGAACACAATTCGTTAAAATGCTGGTATTCCGAAAATGCCGGCGAGGTGCAGGGCACGCTTTTTGAATTTGACCTGTCGGCTCTGGTCAGCCGCGGCGGATATTTGCAGGCGGTGGCCTGTTGGACGCAGGACGGCGGGCAGGGTATTGACGATTTGACGCTGTTTATTACTTCCGAAGGCGAGGTGCTGGTTTATGCCGGTTCCGATCCGAGCAACGCCGACGACTGGAGCCTGAAAGGCAAATATTATGTCAGCCGGCCGGTGGGCAATCGGGCAGTGCTGCAATATCAGGGCGACGTGGTGATGATTTCCGAAGAAGGGTATATTCCGTTGTCGCAGGTTATGCCGTTGGCGCAGGGAGGGACGACAAACCGCGCCTACAGCGACAAAATCCGCGGGTTGGTTTTGCAGAGGATAAAAGACAACAAATCTCTTTTCGGCTGGCAGGGGATTATCTATCCGCGCGGAGGCTACGCCCTGTTTAACGTGCCCGTGCGCGAACAGTTCGAACAGCATGTGGTCAACCTTTCCTCGGGCGCCTGGTGCCGGTTTACGGGCGTGCGCTCGCTCTGCTGGGGGTTGTTGAACGGGCGGCTTTATTTCGGTTCGGCTTCGGGCGTTTATCTGTTTGACGAAGGCTATTCGGACAACGGGCTCCATATTCTGGGAAACGTTCATCAGGCTTTTTCGGCTTTCGGAAGCGGAAACCTGAAGAAAATCCAGATGATTAACCCGCGCATAAAGAGTTCGACCGTTTTTGCGCTCAATATTTACGTCAATGTCGATTTTGACGACCGCGAGCAGGCTTATCTGGAAAATATCGGCGATTTCGGTCTGACCAAATGGGCAGACGCCGGCGTTAAAACCAAATGGAGCAGTCTGGCGCAGCCGACGGGAACCAAATGGGCAACCCTCAAAGGACGGATTTTCAGCCGTTGGATTTGTTGCAGCGCCAGCGGTTTTAAGTGTTCGGTGGTGTTTAAGACCAAGACTCGCGGCAACCTGATCGAATGGCACAATACGGGAGTGCGCTATGAGCAGGGAAGCGGAATTTTGTAAAATTATTTTTGACGACGACGGCAGGGCGGCCGATTTCGTCTGCCGTCGTCTGCAAATGGAAGCAACCGCCGGTCGCGTTGCCGGCTGCCTCGGTTTTCTGATCGGCGGTCGTCTGCGCGGGGGCGTCGTATTTTCCGATTTGCGCCCCGGGCACGATGTCTGGATAAGTATTTGGACGGATGACAAACGCTGGTGCTCGCGGCGGGTGCTGCAAACAGTTTTCGGTTTTGCTTTTGATTTTTGGCATTGCCGGCGGATTAACGCGCTGATTGACACAAACAACCGGCGCTCGTTGAAACTGGCGGAAGGCGTCGGTTTTCGCCGGGAGGGAAAATTGCGGCAATATCGGGAAAACGGTCGGGACGTTTATGTTCTCGGCCTATTGAAAAATGAGTGTAACTATTTTAAGGAGAAAAAACATGTCTAGCAGTTTTGGCGGCAGCTCTTCTTCCGGCGGCGGCACCACGACGGTGGTCAATCCGCAGGCACAGGCGGCTGCCCGCGATTTTGCCAAATATCTCGACGGGCTCGATACTTCGACCGTTGACAATACTTATAAAAACATAGCCGATACGGCCTACGGACTGTCCTCGCAGCTGCCCGACTACGTTTATAACGTAGACGGTTCGGATGCGGCGCGTCAGCGAATGGAAAACGCGATTTACAATCAGGCGGCGGGTCGCTTGAACGAGCAGTTTGCCGCAGATACGGCAGACCTTAATACCCGCTTGCAGAATCAGGGATTATCGGTTGGCAGCCGCGCTTATCAAAATGCCATGAATTCGTTGCAGGATGCTCAGTATGACGCCTTGAACAACGCGGCGTACGAAAGTGTCATTCAGGGACAGAACGCTTTTTCCAACAGTTTGCAGGACAGCGTTACGGCAGGCAGTTTTACCAACAATGCCCGCCAGCTTTCGTTAAGCGAAATTTTGCAGATATTGCAAAACAGCGTCAGCGGATATCAGGCGGAAAAAGAAAAGTTTGACGCGCTTAGTCAGACTTCCGATCAGGTTTCCAAAGAACAGACTTACAGCCGAAAAAACGACGGCATGTCGCTTGGTGATGCGGCCTCGCTGGCTGCCACCGTGGCGCCGCTTTTTGCCGCGAGCGATCTGCGCTTGAAAGAAAATATCGTGCCGGTCGGCAGGCTCGACAACGGGCTGACGGTTTACCGCTTCAACTATATCGGTTCGCCGACGACGCAGATAGGTCTGATCGCGCAGGAAGTGCGCGACGTTTGTCCGGAGGCCGTGGCCGAAGGCGAAGACGGCTATTTGCGCGTCAATTATGCGCTTGCCGCTCAAAAACAGCTTTGAAAGCATAATTAACAATATGAGAACCCGGTTTTTTGTTCCGGGTTCTTTTTTTATATTAAGGAGGAAAAAATGCCTTTTGATTCACAGGGAAATTTTACCCGGCTTCACAACTGGGAACAGGACAGAATTGACGACATCGACATAGTGACCGATCATCACGACGAAGAGGACGACAACTTTGCCGACGGGTTCAACCAGTGTTTTTTGCGCAGCGGCATTGTGCCGATGAAAGGAAACTTCAACGCCGGCGGTTTTAAGCTGACCAAAGTGCAGAATGCAACCGACGACGGCGACGCCGTCAACCGCGGGCAGATGACCGAGGCGGTTGATAATTTGAAAAGCGAGATAACGGAAACCATCAACGGTTCGCTGATGGTGGGCGATATCAAATGTTCCGCCCTGCAGGCTGACCATGGAAAATGGATGATATGCAACGGGCGGGAATTGTCGCGCGAAGAATACGCCGATCTGTTCGCGGCCATCGGGGAAACGTTCGGCGACGGCAACGGCGTGACCACGTTTAATATTCCCGATTGTCGCGGCGTGGCGGTGCGCGGTTATGACAACGGACGCGGGTATGATAGCGGACGCGCTTTCGGCAGCTATCAGGCCGACCAGATGCAGAGCCATACCCATACGGTTGTCGTCAATGCCGCCAAAGACAGCGCCCAGGGACATGGTTCGCAGTTGCCGGTTACGACAACCTCCGCGGATACGACCTATACAACCAGCGGCGCTTCCGGTCGCACGGGCGGTGAAACACGCATGAAAAACATTGCGCTCAATTATTTTATCAAGGTTAAGGAGGATTAAACCATGGCAGGATACGTCACACAAAACGGAATTGTCGTCCGTCAGGGAGACAGTTTCGACATTTTGCTGCAATTTCGAAACGGTCGCGGCAAGACGCTGGATATTGAAGGTTGGAGCGTTAAAATGTCGGTTTTTGACGAAAACAAAAAAGAACTGAAGTTTACCAAAGAAGGAGAAATTGTCGATGCTGCCGCCGGCAAGGCAAGGATAGAGCTGAAACCGGCGGATACAGAGCTTGCCGTCGGCGACTATGCGACCGATATTCAGGTAACGACCGATCAGGGCGACGTGCATACGATTTTTCCGCAGGATATTAACCGGGTAGGCTTTTTTCGCATTACCGAACAAGTAACGAGGTGAAAAAATGATAAAAGAAAATGTTGTGTTGGATGTCGATACGGAAAAATCTTCTTCTCTGGAGGTTCTTTTTCAGGACGAGATCCAACTGGAGTTTAATGTTCCGCTGATTTACGTTAAATCGGGCGAGGAAGATATAAAACAATATGTCGAAAACGTCGTCAAGCCGGATTTTGCCGTTTATGTCAACGATCGGAAAGCGGCGATTGCCACGGCGGCGGAGGCCGGCGTTGACGATATTGCCGCCGCCGAAAAATCTGCCGAAAACGATTTGGACGCTTTTTTGCAGGAAGAGATTAAGACGGAGTTAAACAATTATGTCGATACCACTGTCAAAAGTTCTCTTGATGATTACGGCGAGGAATTAACAGCGGCGTTTAATGAAAATGCCGCGGACAAAACAACCGTAATTACGGAATCCGCTGCGGCAGCTGCGGATTCCGCTACCGCTGCCGCAAATTCGGAGACGGCGGCTTCCGGTTCGGCGGCGGAAGCTTTGAGTTCGGCTGCCGCAGCGTCCGGTTCGGCCGAGATTGCGGAAAGCTGGGCGGTGGGCGTACTGACAGAGCGTCCCGAAGGCAGCGCCAAATATTGGGCGGAAAACGCGGCCTCGTTGACCGACGGCGCTGTCAATATGACCAACATCAGCAACTGTCTGACGGAGGTTCCGCAGATTTCGTGGCGCATGTCGGGCAACAACGTCATTTTTGCCGCCGGCACCAAAGCCTACAAGCCGGACGGCACGGTTATTACCTTTGCTTCCGAAAAAACGGCCGATTTTTCCGGAGCGCTTCTTTTTATCCCGCATTATGCCTATGCCGACGATGCGGGCAACGTCTATACGGCCCAAAAGGCCACTTCTTCAACTTTACAACCGTCTTCGCCGGATGTAGACGATATCTGGTTTGATACGGCAAACAACGTCATCAAACGATATGACGGCGAAGCGTGGAGCGGGTCCTGCAGTTTTCCGCTGATTTATATGAACGGACTACTTGTTACGAGCATCTCTGTGATAGCTTTCGGCGGCGGCGGTTTTATCGGCAATACGATATTTGTATTGCCGGGGGTTAAAGGACTTGTGCCGAACGGCCGAAAGGCCGACGGCCGCTTAAATAACACGGCTTTTACGGTAACGACGCCTTTAACTTACGAGATGGACGAAAACGTTGATTCCGTGATTTTGTTAAACGGCAGTTCACTTTCGGCAGCATCATATTCCGGCAGTCTGTATGATGCCGAGAGCAACACCAACGGCGGTGCGGCGGCGGGCTACGTTGAGGCCGGCAATTGTGCGTATATAACGAGCACCGTCGTCACAAAGGAATTTTCCCTGAATCAGGCTTTTCATGCCGTCGATTACGCGGAGTTTAAGCAGGATATTGAAGCCTTGCGGGATGAGGTCGATACGGTTGCCGCCCGCCTGCCGGCAGGGTTCATTGCCGCCTGGCCGGGAAATACGCCGCCCGATGGCTGGCTGGTGTGCAACGGGGCAACCGTCTCCCGAACGACTTATGCCGATTTGTTTGCCGCCATCGGCACGACTTTCGGCGCCGGCGACGGCTCGACGACTTTCAAGCTGCCCGATTATCAGGGCGACTTCCTGCGCGGCTATCTCTCCGGCACCTCGTCTGCCATCGGCACAAGGCAGGCGGAGGGACTGCCGAATATCACCGGACAATGGAATGCAACCGGTGTCGGCACCCAATTAAGCAGCTCGGGATGTTTTAAGGGTTCGAACTATACGTCCGGCGGTGAAACTTATGGTGGCGACGGAATTGCAAATACCACCCATCTGAAGTTTAGTGCGGCCAATTCAAACGGGCTTTACGGCGACAGTTCTCATGTTACCCCGCGCAACAACGCCGTGAAGTGGTGTATAAAATATTAGGAGAAGACCATGAAAGTTTATTGTTATGAACATGACACGAAAGAATATATCGGCGCGGAAGACGCGCTTTTAGACCCTTTGGAAACCAAAAAGCAGGGGAAGGAAGTTTATCTTATCCCCGCCAACGCCGTTTTGGACGAGCCGCCGGCGGCGGTTGAGGGCAAAGCGATTGTTTTTGCCGACGGCTGGCAGCTGGTTGACGACAATCGGGGCAAAGAGGCGGTGAACGCCGCTCGCGGCCGGTTTACGGTGGATTATATCGGCAGCCGGGAGGGTGACACTGTTTTGACCGACGAGACGATTGCCGCGCTTGAAACGGGCGAAAAAGTCATCCGCGACGGCGAGGTTGTCGACCGTCCGGCCGAAGAAAAAGAGGCGGAAGCGCGGATGCAGCGCAACAGCCTGCTGGCCGATTCCGACAAATATATGATTTCCGATTTTCCGGCAACGGAAGAAGAGCGGGCGGAATATGCCGCCTATCGGCAATATTTGCGGGACTACCCGGCGTCGGCGGATTTTCCCGCCATGCCGGCAAAAAGCTTTGAGGAATGGAAAGGGGTGTAAAAGACGGACAAAGGGCGGAGTTCTCCGCCCTTTGCTTTCCTATCGTTTTATGGACAGGAAAAATCGGATTTTCCGAATTATCAGAATAATTTTTATTCTCATAATTTTTTCCTTTCGTAAAATGAAAGGGGAAAAACCTGAACCTATTGACATTTTATGTAAAATAGGTTATCTTTAACTCGTAAAGTGGTTAAAGTTAGGGTTTAACCCCTTTCTGGTTAAAGAATTTGTCCGTTGTTCGCGCAACGGACTTTTCTTTTATAAAACAAAAAGCATATTTGGTCAAGCCTTGCACCCGTT
The DNA here is from genome assembly GCA_944390915.1 of uncultured Alphaproteobacteria bacterium. Classification (GTDB taxonomy): domain Bacteria; phylum Pseudomonadota; class Alphaproteobacteria; order RF32; family CAG-239; genus JAFUYI01. The sequence goes on along the minus strand of CALXRS010000012.1, from coordinate 659 downwards.
CGGGTGTCAGGGCTTTTTTTGTTGGAGAAACAGGCATGAACTGGGAAGCAATCGGCGTTATTCTGGCGTTGTGCGGGGTGTTTTTTAACTTTATCCGCTTCGGCAAATGGCAAGGGGTGATGGAGCAAAAGGTCGCCAATCTGGAGCGGGATTCGCTTAACGCTTTAACGAAGTTTGACGCCATCAACAAGTCTTTGGAGAAAAACAACCAGATTTTGACCGAGGTCAAAGTCCGGCTGGAGCTGATTTTGGAAGAGCGGGAAGAAGACAGACATCAACAGGCGGGAGGGAGAAAGCGATGACGGATTACGATTTTGAGATTATGGCTAAAACCATTTACGGTGAGGCCAGAGGGGAGGGTGCGGAAGGGATGGAAGCGGTTGCCTGTGTGATTATGAACCGTTTTCGCGCCAGAAAATGGTTTACCGGTTATCGGGAAAAATATGGTGTGAAAATTCCCTCCATTGCCGAAACCTGCTTAAAACCAAAGCAGTTTTCCTGTTGGAACAAAAACGATCCGAACCGGACGCTGCTTGATAAGATTGATGCCGGCAACGAGGTTTTTGCCGGCTGTCTGCGATTGGCGGCGCGAGCCATGGCCGGCGAGCTGGAAGATTTTACCAACGGGGCAACTTTTTATCACACCAAGGCTGTCAGAC
>CALXRS010000011.1 GCA_944390915.1 uncultured Alphaproteobacteria bacterium | reverse complement strand
TGCCCGACTCGTTGTTGATGGTTACCCAGCCGGTCAAATCCAGTTTTTCGGGGGAGGAAACTTTGGCAACATAATTTGTCTTCCAGCCGATGCCGTTGGTCAGGTACGCGAGCGACATATCGGCGGCGCCCGCTTTTTCGCTCATCACTTTGGCCACCAGCGTCGGTTCGTTTCTCAGGCTTGCGGGCAGCTTGTCAAATACCAGCCGACCGGGAAAAGCCGCTTCCATACCGTAGGAAAATTTCAGCAGCGGCTGACCGTAGGCGGCGCTGACAATTTCCGCGCTGTCAAAAACATTTTCGCCGGTTTCGGGGTTAAGCAAAACGGTTTTTACCGTTTCGCCGACGGATTTGTCGATGATGTTGGCGGCCGAAAGCAGATCGTAGTCATAATTTTGCTCCAGCACTTTTACCCCGGGGGCGGCAAGCAAGGCCGTTTCCGGCTTGATCATGGCGGCAACGCCTTCAAAAGCGATGTTGTTTTCGCCCTGTTTCAGTTCCGCCTTTCGGAAGTCTTTAACCAAAGCCAGATTGTTGTTGTAAATGCTTATTTCCAATTTAGACTGTTGATTTTTGCCGATAAGATTTTCTTCGGCAAAAGCTGTCTGCGCAAACAAAGCGCAGCCGGCCAAAAGCAAAATTCGCAAACGCATGTTTTTCTCCCGTTATTGATAAAAAACCGTTTTTAAGGTAAGCCATTTTTTGACGACAGACAAGTATTTAATAAACATTTGCGGCATATATTTAAAAAATTTGAGAGAGAAACGGATCCCCGTTTCTCTCTCGTTAAATCAATGGCATTAAATTTACCATGTAAGCTTTTCCTTCACTTCCTTATAGGTATAGTGAGGTTGGTTGGTATAGACAACCATCGTAAGAGGCACGGAGAAAATATCTCTGGCCACCAGCATAACTTCGTGAGCGGACATGTCGGCAATGTAGTTCAGACGGGTATTGATATCGTACATATCTTCGTTGCGCCCGAAAAATTGCCAGGAAATCTCAACAGCGGCAGGCTGCGGCTGCGAGAAAAGCCATAGTTTTTCGGTTAAGGCCCATTGACGCGAAGTTTCCATCCTGCGATCGGAGGCTTCGGTTGTTGTCAGGCGAACAATGTTTTTGCAGATGACATCGATAATTTCGTTGGTCGACAACTGTGCCGAAACAACCGAAATGCGCAATGTCCGCAAACCATAGTAGCCGGCAATTTTAACCTCGATCCGAGCATCGCTTTGACGGAAGATCTTTTTGCCGCCGACAAGCTCCACTTCGTTAAAGGAACGTTCCAGCCTTTTGGCAAGCATGCTCATCATCACGTTGGCTGCGGGCGAATTTCTGATGTCGGTAACATCCCAGCCCATCATAACCTGATTGAAAGCACCGTTTGCGGAAAGCTGCGCATAGCCGCCGGTGTAGATGTGTTTTTTAACGCGGTTGCGTTCACCTGCGGAAATGGCTCCGAAATATTGCTCGGCCCATTCCTTTACCTGTTTCTTGTTCACCTCGCCGGAAATGACGATGACCATGTTTTTGCCCGTATAGTAACGATCCGCAAATTCACGCAGATCATTCTGCCGGTAGCTTTCCACCGCGCGGACGTAGCTGTCCGTGTCCCAGACAAACTCTTTGCCGCTGCCGGTGCGGAAAGCGGTGTGCTTGTAGAGCAGTTTCATCTGACGTTCCACCAGAGGCGCCATGTCGCGCGTGTGGCGAACAATGTCATAAGCCGCGGCGGCGATCAGGTCGTCACCGAGATTCGGCTTTTTAATCAGATTGGCGATTTTGGCCATCACCTGTTCAAGCTCGTCTTTAGCAAAAGGTGTGAACAGACTGGTAATGTTTCCGCCATAAATCATCTGCACGCGGGTTACCTGCTTCATAAGCACGTTTTCGTACAAAGCGGCAATTCCGAGTTTGGGTTCGTTAACATGGCCAACATTAATGCTGACACAGATAAGTCGCTCTTTTGCAGGAGCAAAGACAACGGTTACACCATTGTTCAATTTTAACTTTTCCATACTTTTTTTGTTAATAGTGAATAAATAATAGCGATAAATTAAATCTGCTATATTCCTTTTTCGAATATTTGTCAATATTTTCGATAATGTTTTTTATATCGTTTTTGCAACAATGGTCGCCCGGACGTATTCCGCTCGCAGCGGCGGCGCTTTTCCTGCGGGCAAGATCAGTAATTAAGCTTAGCCGGCTCAAAAACAGGCTGTTCGGGAGGCAAATCCACGGCTTCCCAGACATCCTTTTCGGCATCATAGGTAAGGTGCATAACATCGCAGTTCGGCAGCCGATACACCCGTCGGGAAAACAAAACGTTCACCAGCACGGCCATGGCGTTGCCGTGGGTGGAAAGCGCCAGATTGCGATGATGATATTTGCGCGCGGCGTCAATAATGGCGTTTTTCATCCGTTCGCCGACTTCGCCAAAACTTTCCCCGCCCGGAAACCGGCGGTCGTAATCGCGGTAGCATTCGCGAAAATCGGGGTATTTTTCTTCCCTTTCCAGCGTATACATGCCGTTTAATTCGCCATAGTCCACCTCGCGCAGACGAGGGTCAAACTCCACCTTGAGTCCGAGCTTTTCGGCGACGATTTCCGCCGTCTGCCGAGCTCTTAACAAATCGGAACTGATGAGAGTCTTGATTTTTTTATCGGCAAGCGCTGCCGCCAGTTCGGCAGCCTGCTCGCGGCCGGTCATGGTCAGCGGCACCGGATAGGGATGTTGTCCCTGCGGACGCCCTTCCGCATTCCAAATCGTCTGCCCGTGGCGAAAAATATAGAAATGTTTTTTCATAAAACCAAAATATGCTGTTATTTCTTCAGAGAAGTAATTTTATTCTTCCGTCGGCAAAAAGCAAATGCTTTTTTTATAAAAAAACGGCGATGAATTACACCCTACCCCGCTCCGAATAAAGGCCGATTGCCGATCGGTCGGCGCTTTTGCCGCCTTCAACCACGGCCGTCAGATTTTCTTCCGCCGATTCGGGACGAAAGACAACCCCGTGCATACCGAGCGCCTGCGCCGCGCAGATGTTTTCTTCTTTGTCGTCCACCATAATCATTTCCCCGAAACGGCAGCCGAAATGAGCGCGCACGTGCTCGTAGACGGCTGCTTCCGGTTTAAGCAGGCCGGTTTTGTAAGAAACAAAAATATTTTCTTTTTTCAACAAATCCGGATAATCGACCGTATCGTTCAAAATCGGCATGGCGTTGGAAAAAACGGCGTTTTCAATCCCCTTGTCCCGCATGTAGGCCATCATTTTCCTTGTTTCGTCATAATATCTGCCGATACCGCGATGGAGCTCCCGGTTGATGGCAGGCAGCACGGCCGGCGTATGTTCAATATCGAAATGACGGCACAACTGTCGACCCATTTCCGCCGAATCGATTATGCCGCGCATATAGGGCTTGAAATCAAAACTTTTCAGGCCGCCTTCGGCAACAAACTTCTTTTGGTCGGGCACCTGCTCAATCAGCCATTGCTCCAGAGGATGAAGGCTGAAGTCGTAAATTGTATTGCCCACATCCCATACGCAATATTTTATTGTCGTTATTTTATCTTTTGTCACGCGATCCGCTCTTTTTGCATTTTTGCCTGCGGAGCCGGATAACCGATAAACACGTCTTTGGTCGAAATGCGGTTAAACAGCGAATAGACGTCGCGGCCGATTTTGCGGTCGAAATAATCTTTCAGTTCGTACATGGAACAAAGCATGGACTGCGGCGGCTCAATACCGTGGCGGCGGGCATATTCGTCCACCCTTTCCTCGATGGTCACCAGCCCGTAAGCGTTGGCTAAACCGTCGGCCATCTGCACCAGCAAATCATAATCGTTGAGCGGGTGCGACCGAATGTAATCCGCCAGCAGGTCATAGTCTTCTTTTTTGTCAAAAAATATTTTGCGATAATGTTCGAAACTTTCCAGCCGGTTGAACGGAAATGTATGCACCAGACAGGCGCGGGCAATGTCTTCGTTTTCGTCTTTCAACATTTCGTAGCCGATAACCCCGTGAAACCGACGATCGAAGCCTTCTCTTATTTTGCCGATGTCATGCAGCAGCGCCGAAAAATATGCCCGATTTGTATCCATTCCCGCCGCCTCGGCAATGGCGCGCGCCACTTCCGCGGCTCCGAAAATATGATTGTGAAACAAATACCATGTTTCTTCTTTCCGACCATTGGCCAGCTCAAGTTTTTTTTCGCGCAGAATAAGCTCGTTGGCGTAGTTAAAGTTCATATCGGCGACCCAAATTGCAAAACGATATCACGTTATTAAAGGAACGGCGTAAGTATACAACAAAACGACCATATTGTAAAGACGTTCCCAAAGCCTTTGTCAACTGTTGTTTATGTAGCGGCGAAGCATCTCCATCGATTTCAGATAATATTCTTTTCCGTGGCCGGCAATGTTGTCGGGAGTGACGGTAATAACCTCCCAGGTATAGGAATTGTCGTTGTTGCGATTGATGCCGTAGGCGCCGATGCTTTTACATTCGCCGTTTATCAGACGGACAAAATCTTCGAGCTCCACCTCGTAAAGCCCGGCCACTTCTTCGGGCTGCAATTTTACCTTAGCCAAAAGGTTGTCCACGATTGCCATGTACAAAACTTCGAATTCGCGGTTATAAACCTTCCCGTCCTGATAGACCTCGCGGGTGGTAAACATTTTGACCAGATCGTCCTTTTGCAGACACAGCCCCAGTTCTTCGGTTACTTCGCGGTAACCGTCCTTCACCTCTTCCCCGGAACGGATATGCCCCGCGGCGGAAACGTCGAGCATGTCGGGATAGATGGATTTGTCTTTGTTGCGCCGTTGCAGCCACACCATGATTTTTCCTTCTTCGTTTTTGCGCGCCAGCCAGCAATGGAATGTTTTGTGCCACAGGCCTTCCCGATGCGCCTGCGATTTCAAGGCCGTCCCCAGCAAGTTCATATTCTCGTCAAAAATGTCTATCAGTTCGTCCGCCATTGTCCACCCAATCTCCGTTTATGTAAAATATCTCAGGCAAGCACATCATAACCGTCTTTGTCGGCTATGGCAAGCGTCAAAAACAAAAAAATTTGTCTGTTTTTTTAGAAAATGCAAAAAAAAGCAAACGTACGGTGCCATACCGTGCGTTTGCATACATAAAAACCTGCCGATTGCGGTTGCTATTCTTCCGGAGGCACCAAATCGGGCAGCATGCCGGTCGCTTTTTTGCGTTTCAGCTTGCTGACGAATTTAATGGAGCGCTGGGCATCCCATTTTTTCTTGCCTTCTTCAATCTGGAAAATCTGTTTATAGATTTCTATTGCCTGGTCAAACTCCGACAGTTTTGTCAGGCAGCTTGCCAAACCGTCGTAAAGCTTGTGATGATAGCGGTTTTCGTTAATCATCTGCGCTTTTTTGTAGCATTTCAGGGCATCGTTGAATTTCATCATCTTCTGATAAACAAAGCCGATGCTTATCCAAGCCTGAATTTCGCGGCTGTTGATGTTTAAGATTTTGGTAAAGCATTTCAACGCCGAACTGTTGTCGCCCATCAGCTGATAAGTCACGCCGATGCCGTTCCAGGCCTTGATGTTGGACTTGTCGTAGGATAGAACTTTTTTGAAAAAGGATATGGCGCGGTCAAACTGCTTCAGTTTTTGCAGCGTTACGGCAATGCTGAGCAGCGTCTGTGTATGGCGGTTATCGATTTTCATGGCCTGTTCCAGCACGTCCAGAGCCTCTTTATACATGTACATGTGCTGCAGGGCAATAGCCTTGCCGTTCAAGGCTTCAAGCGACGTCGGATCAATGGCCACCGCCTGATCAAACTGTGCAATGGCGTCTTTATAGAGGCCGCGCATGGAAAGCGTAACCCCTTTGTTGTTAATCACTTCCACCGACTGCGGGTTGAGTTCGAGCGCTTTGTCAAAACACTCTACCGCTTCGGTGTACCGGCTCAGTTTTTGCAGAGCAAAACCCTTGGAATTCAAAGCTTTCCAAGATTCCGGCTGTTCTTTTATCGCCTCGTCAAACTGGGCGATGGCTTCTTTGTACATACCCTGATCAAGCAGTTCCTGACCTCTGCGGTATGCGTTATTTTCGTTTGTCTTAACCATTAAAAAATCTCTCTTCATTACAAAATAATTCAGATTAAAAAATCTAGCACCAAAAAATTTTTTTGTCAACAAGCCCTTTTAAATAAATTTAATCTGGCGGAAGCTGTCGGCATCGGTGCGGATTTCCATGTAGCGGCAGTTGAATTTGCGGCAAAAATCGCGCACTTTTTCCCGCCGTCCGGCAAAATACGCCTGATATTCGCGCTTAAAAATTTTCGGTCGGCTGTCAAAAACCAAAGTTTTGCCGTTGTTTTCGGCCATATATTCGCCGCCGGCGGGAGCTTTTTCTTCCAGGCGGTCAAAAACGTCCACGCAAAAAACCTGTCCTTTGCCGGCAAGGGCGGCCAGAGCTTTCTGCTCCGTTTCGCCAAAACGGTAAAAATCGCTGATTACAAACACGGCCGCCCGGCTTTTTATCAGTTTGGTCGCGGTTTTCAAAGGCCTGACCAGGCTTGCCGGTTCGCCTTCTTCTTTGGCGGGTTGCAAAATCCGGCGTCCAGTTTCGGCGATTTTTTTCAACACCGCCAGCAGATGGGCGCGGTTGTGTTGCGATTTGAAGGTGCGTATTTCCCGTCCGTCATAGATAACCGCCCCGAATCGGTCGCGGTTTTCCTGTGCCAGCCAGCCGATAAGCGCCGCCGTCTTCGACGCCGTTACCGACTTCAGCTCTCTTTTGGTACCGAAAACCATGCTCGGCGACAAGTCGAGCAGCACAAAAATTTCCCGATCGCGTTCTTCGGCATAGACTTTCGTATAAGGCGTTTTTTTGCGCGCCGTCACCCGCCAGTCGATATCGCGCACATCATCGCCATAGGTATATTCGCGGATTTCTTCCATCTCGATGCCCCGCCCCTTGAAAGCTGACCGAACCTCGCCCGCCATGTCCGAGGGCGCCAGTTTGCTTTTTTGGTGCAGGCAGGCAAGATTGCGCCGCTGTTCCATCAGTTCTTCAAGCGACGCGCACAATCCGTTTTCCCTGTTTTTGCGGCGGACGAACAAACCGGCTGCCAGCCGCGCGAAATTCTGCATGTTTTTTCTCCGGACAAAAGTTTACGGCAGCGGCACCAGTTTGAGCAGACGGGTGATAATGTCGTCGCTGGCATAGCCTTCCGCCTGCGCCTCAAAGCTCAAAATAATCCGGTGACGCAGGATGTCGTAAATAACCGCGTGAATATCTTCCGGCGTTACGAAATCGCGCCCCGCAAGCCAGGCGTTTATCTTGGCGGCGCGGTCAAGGGCAATGGTAGCCCGCGGACTGGCGCCGAACATCACCAGACCGGCCAGCTCGGCATCGTATTTTTCCGGTTGGCGGGTGGCAATAATCAGCTGCACGAGATATTCCTCCAGCTCGGGGCTGATATGGGTGGAGAGCGCCTCGCGCGTTGCCGCTTCCACATCGGCAATTTCTATCTTGTCAAAACCGGCCTCGAAAGCGGGAGTGCTGAGCGTTCCCTCCCCGCGCACCAGCTCCAGAATTTTGCGCTCGTCTTCGGCATTCGGCTGGTCGATTTTAATGTACATCAGAAAACGATCAAGCTGGGCTTCCGGCAAATTGTAGGTGCCTTCGTGCTCAATCGGGTTCTGGGTGGCCATCACCATAAACAGCCGCGGCAAAAGATATTTCTGTCCGCCGACGCTGACCTGTCTTTCGGCCATGGCTTCCAGCAGAGCGGACTGCACTTTGGCCGGCGCGCGGTTGATTTCGTCGGCCAGCACCAGATTGGCGAATATCGGTCCCTTGCGAAATTCAAACTCGCCTTTCTGGCTCACGTAAATCTCGCTGCCGGTAATATCCGAGGGCAAAAGGTCCGGCGTAAACTGAATGCGGTTAAAATTGGCGGAAATACAGTCGGCCAGGGTTTTGATGGCCTTGGTTTTGGCCAGCCCCGGCGCGCCTTCGACCAGCGCGTGCCCTTCCGCCAGCAGGGTGATAATCAGCTTTTTGACCAGATCTTTCTGCCCGATGATGCGGCTGTCCATATAGTTTTTCAAACCGATGATTTTATTGCGTGTTTCTGACATGTTATCCTCTTGTTCACAGTTTTACAAAAGCGCTTTTATTTCCGCTGTCATTGATATAATATAGGCCGCGGCAAACAAAAAAACAAGCCGTAAACAACAAAAGCGAAAGCAGCGTGGAAAATGAGCGATATTTTTGACCTTGACGACGAAGAAACCGCCGCCGTCTACGACAACACATCAAAACTGATGCCGGCCATGCCGTGGCTGGACGACCTGAACCCGGAACAAAAACAGGCCGTTACCGCCACCGAAGGCCCCGTGCTCGTGCTTTCCGGCGCCGGCACCGGCAAAACCAGAGTGCTGACCACCAGGCTGGCCTATATCCTTGCCGGCATGAAAGCCAATCCCTGGAATTGTCTGGTGGTTACCTTTACCAACCGCGCCGCCCGCGAAATGAAAAGCCGCGCCGAAAGCCTCATCGGCAATTTGGTCAACACCGTCTGGATGGGCACCTTCCACGGCATTGCCGCCAAGATTTTGCGCCGGCACGCCGAACTTGTCGGGCTGAAAAACAACTTCACCATTCTGGGCGAAGACGACCAAAAACGGCTGATAAAACAAATTATGGAAGCAAACAACATCGACGACAAAAAATATCCGCCGCAGTCGGTGCTCGACAAAATACAGCTGTGGAAAGACAAAGGTCTGACCGTCGACAAAATCGGGCAGGATTTTCGCGCCAACGTCATCACGGAAATCTACCGCCTCTATCAGGCGCGGCTGCTCGAACTGAACTGCGTCGATTTCGGCGATCTGCTGCTTTATACCTTAACCATTCTCATGTCCGACGCCGAAGTGCTTGCCCAATATCAGGAACGCTTCAAATATATCATGGTTGACGAATATCAGGATACCAACGTTACCCAATACCTGTTTTTGCGGCTTATCTGCCAGAAGCACCGCAACCTTTGCTGCGTGGGCGACGACGACCAGTCCATTTATTCCTGGCGCGGGGCGGAAATTGAAAACATCCTCCGCTTTGAAAAAGATTTTCCCGACGCCCGGGTTATCCGTCTTGAACGCAATTACCGCTCAACCGCCAATATTCTGGCGGCGGCTTCCGCCCTCATCAGCCACAACCGGGGACGTTTGGGAAAAACCCTGAAAGTGGCGGAAAATTCTCCCGCCGCCCGCAGCGGCAACGGCAAAATCAAAGTTGTCAGCACCTACAGCGGTACGGAAGAAGCTTCCTTCGTCGCCGACGAAATCGAAAATCTGCACCGTGCGGGCGAGGCCTACAGCACAATGGCCGTGCTGGTGCGCACCGCCGCGCAAACCCGCGAGTTTGAAGAAAGGTTTATTGCCGAAGCCATTCCTTATCAGGTCATCGGCGGACCGAAGTTTTACGAACGGGCGGAAATCCGCGACGCGCTCGCTTATCTTCGGGCGGTGGAACAGCCGGCCGACGATCTTGCTCTGGAGCGCATCATCAACAAACCGGCGCGCGGCATCGGCGCCAAAACCGTCGACAAATTTGCCGAGATTGCCCGTAGGGAGCATGTTTCTCTGTTTGCGGCAATGGAAAAATGCGTTGCCGACGGCAGCATCAGCGGCAAAGCAAAAAGCAACACCGCCGCCCTGATAGAAAATTTTCGCAGCTGGCGTAAACTGGCCGCAGCTGTCCCCGCCGACCAACTGGCCGAACAGATTCTGGAAGATTCGGGCTATCTGGAAATGCTCAAAAACGACAAATCCGCCGAAGCCGAAGGACGTCTTGAAAACCTGCAGGAACTTATCGGCGTGATGAGCGACCGCGAACAATATCCGACCTTAAACGATTTTCTCGAACATGTCAGTCTGGTAATGGAAAGCGACAACAACATCGACGCCAACAAAGTGATGGTCATGACGCTCCATTCCGCCAAAGGTCTGGAGTTTGCAACCGTTTTTCTGCCCGGTTGGGAAGAAGGTCTGTTTCCGCATCAGCGGGCGCTGGACGAAGGCGGCGGCAACGCTTTGGAAGAAGAACGCCGGCTGGCCTACGTGGCCATCACCCGCGCCAAAGAGCGGCTGTATATCCTCACCGCGCTCAGCCGCCGGCTTTACGGGCAATGGCAAAACAACCTGCCCTCGCGCTTTATCAACGAGCTGCCGCCGGCAAACATAGAAATTTGCAATCAGGCCGCGGCCTTTATGACCGGCACCGGCAGCGACGGTTGGAATCGGGCGCACCAAAGCTCAACCAACCGATATAATCAAAAACAGACGGCCGGCGACGAAAACGTCATTTACGACAGCGATCGATTCAGCTATGTGCGCGACGATTTCGGCTGGAGTTCTTCTTATTCCGCGCGTCGAGTGCCGGCAAAATCCGCCGCGGCGGGAGGCTTTGCCGCCGGCACCCGCGTTTTTCACCAAAGTTTCGGTTTCGGGAGGGTTTTGCGCTCGGAGGGCAACAAACTGGAAATCTGGTTTGACGAAGCCGGCCACAAAAAGCTGATGAAAGATTATGTTAAAAAAGCATGATCTCGGGTCGCAACGCTCTTTTCGGAAATAAAATATACGCACAAAAAACCGGCCGCATCCGCAACGATCCGGCCGGAGATGAAATCCCTGAATATTACGCCCCGCATTGCTACGCCATAAACCGGCGCAAATTTTTTTCCATCAACTTGTTGCGCAGCATTTCCGTCATGGTATCTCTGAACGAAGGAGAGCGCTCCTGTCGCAGGCATTCGGCCGGAGACGCTTCGCTTTCTTTCAGCATTTCGAAACGTTCGGCCTTGCGGGCGGCAATCTTGGCGCGCAAAGCGACAATCCGTTCATGTCCGCTCATAGCGGATCTGGTAAATTGCGACATCATTTTTTCATCTTCTTCCGTTGTCATTATTTTTTCCGTGTAAACTTATAATACACGAAAAAAACAAACAAGTCTACAACTAACTACAGATTGAACAAATCCGAATAGGCAAAAGAAAGTCCGATAAGGAAGTTTGAGCCTTCTTTGTCCACGCCGCGCGCCTTGCCCTGGAAATAGCTGATATAGGGCGCCAGACTGAACTGTTTATAGATTTTCACGTCCATCCGGCCGGTCAGGCTCAATTCATATTTCAAATCGGTTTCCACATAGCTGCTGTAGCTGAGATATTGGCGAAAATATCCCTCCAGTTGAAATTTTACCTGATCGGAAATCGGTTTTTCCGCTCTCAGGCCGATTTCGTAGGCCGATTTTGTCACCTCGTCGCCGCTGTAGGTAAAGTCATATTCGCCGATGGCCGAGGCATAAAGCTCCTTCAAAACGTCGCCGTTAAACAGCTTAAAGCCCGCCTGTCCGCGGGCAACCTGCTGGCGCGGCGCATCGTTGTTTTTGGTAAACTCCGTCTGATAGGCCACACCGGCAAAAGGACCGGCATCGGCATTTTGAAAATCAAGATGCCACATTTTGCGATTGTAGTCGGAAGAAAGCAGGATTTTATCGGCATCTTCGTTGGTGGTGTCTTCCTCTCCGACGGGTTTCAGTTTCGTGCGGCCATATTCCATAAACAGGCTGTTGTTCCATTGCCAGTCGGGCTGTTCATATTCCAGCACAAAGTCAAACACGCCTTTAATCATGTTTTTGCTGTCCGAGCTCAATTCGGAGTTCGGGTTATCCACATAAAGTTCGGCATTTCTGACTTCGGTTGACGACATCTCCAGCGCCACCCGGCGAAAATTTGCCCTGAGCGCGCTTTTTTCCTCTTGTTCTTCGGCATTGGCCGCGCTGGCGGCGGCAAAGCATAAGGCCGCAATCACGACCGGCAGTTTATGGTTCATCGGTATCTTCCCCCGTTTACAGTTGCATAATTCCATGGTATACAGGCCAAAACGGTTTTGCGCAAGACAAAACCCCGTCTGTTCACAACAACCGCAAAGGACATGGTCATGGATATAAGTCTGCTTTCGGAAACAATCGGCCGCTTAAAAGACACACTGCGCAAAGGGTGGTTGCTGCGCGAAGTGGAAGCTCCGGAATCCGTCGCCGATCATTCCTGGGGCGTCTGTCTGCTGGTCGTCATGCTCTGCCCGCCCGAGCTTGACCGTTTGAAATGTCTGGAATTTGCCGTTGTTCACGACCTGGCGGAATCGCTTACCGGAGATTTTGTTCCCGCCGACAATATCAAAGCCGAAGAAAAACACAAACGGGAAACGGAGGCCGTAAAACAAATCGCCGCCCGCGCGAAATGTCCGCGGCTGGAAGAGATTTTTGCGCTTTACGAACGGCAGGACAGCGCGGAAGCCCGCTTTGTCAAAAAGCTCGACAAACTGGAGGCCGTTTTGCAGGCACGCTATTATGACAACAACAAACGCAGCCGTTATTTTACCGAAAAAAGGGAATATCCTTCGTTGTTTGCCGAATTTGAGCATAACGCCCGCCCGTATATCGGCGCCTTAACGGAAAAAATCGAAAAGCTTTGAAAAAAACTCTTGACAACAAGACAAAATAACCTTAATAAGATTGCTGTCATTTATGGCGGGGTAGCTCAGGTGGTTAGAGCAGCGGAATCATAATCCGCGTGTCGTTGGTTCGAATCCGACCCTCGCTACCACTCAAAGCCTTAGGTTTTCCTAAGGCTTTTTCGTATGCAAAAACATGGAATTTACAGAATATAAAAAAAGCCTTCATAAAACAACGAAGCCTTTTTTATATTATTTGCATTTTTTTATTGCAAATCAACAACCGGGCGCACCACGTTCTTATGGTCAAATTCTTTATACTGCAAAGAAGTGACCGTTTTCAAACGAAGACTGACGCGCCATGCCAGTTTTGGATTTTTTCCGGATTCTTCTTCCGTCCAATACCAAAACGGGCCTTTTATGGGATCGCCTCCCAAAAATTTGAAAAAATTATCCAACCGCAGGACCTCTGCTCGCGACATATTGTCGAACTGTTCCCAAAACTCCCTTCGGCCGGCACGGGCTTTTACACCGCCAACGACGACTTTTGCACAATATTTCCGACCGTCGTCCCATTTTTTGTTGCCGGAAACATGCAGGCAGACAGCTTTGCCGTTAACAATAACACCCCAGATTTTTTTGTCTTCGGGTTGTCGGGAACGGCTGCCGTCAACATACACCACCTCAAACGGATATTCTTTTCTGCTTTCGAATTCGGTTTGAGTTTCAACTTTTTCGCGGGAAATTCCCGTTTCCTGCATTTTCTGTTCATCTGCAGAAAATTTTTCCTGTTTTTTCATAAATGTAATAAGTTAAATAATTAAGTTTTGCGCCATTATTGCCCCGTTAAATTTCAAAAGTCAACAGAAATCAACAGAAAAAAACAGGCTGGTTGTTTCCCGTCAAAAGAAAGTGTTGTTAACCTGTCGGCTAGTTGCTAAGAGCCGGTTTGACGGTGATTTTTTTGCCGCTGAAGCGTCCTTTGTCATCTACCGCCATAATCTGCCCCGCCCCCGCCTCGGGTTTGACGGCAACCGTTTTTCCAGGTTCGGAAGACGCGGCCAGACGGCCGTTGTAAAACCAGAAAATACGGCTGACATCGGCATCGGAGGTTGCCCGCAAAAGCAGTTTTTCGTCTTTTGCACCGGTTAAGATTACGCTTTCCGTCGCCGGCAGCACGATTTCCGGCGCCCGACCGAGATGCGCGGTTGTTGCCAAATCGCAATCTTCGCCGAAAGCCGGCGGTCTCCTAACCGCCACGCCGGCCGCCCGATAGGCATCAAGCACGTCCGACGGCCAAAACTCAAAACTTTTCATCACCGTCTGCGGCGGGCGGTGGCGACAGGCGCGCAAACCGGTCTTCACATCTATCGGCACCCGCCTTGATATTCCCGACAGGCGGATTTTGCTCACCCCGGGAATAAACCAGCCCTCGACAATATCCGCGCAGGCGGCATCTGCAAGGTCGCCCGTCGGGCGGCAAATATCCACTCTGGCCAGGTTCAACCCGGTCGGGGAGACATCTTCGCCCAAATCCGTACTGCCGGCAAGCGCGCGGACAATGCGGAAAAACAGAGGCGCGGCAGCCGTTTGTCCCACCAGCGAGGGATTGCCCCGACCGTCAAAATTGCCGAGCCAGACAACAATGACATAATTGCCCGCCACACCTGCCGTCCAGGCGTCGCGATAGCCGAAAGAAGTTCCCGTTTTCCAATGGACGCGGTACTTGTCGCCGCTTTTGGCAAAAGGAAAATATTTTCTGTCGGGCGGCGGGTTTTGCGCGAGCATATCCATGGTCAAAAAGGCCGCTTCCGGCGTCAACAGGCGCCGGCCTTCCGTTTCCGGTTCCTGCAGGGCAAAGCGAAGCGGTCGCAGGCGGCCGCCGTTGGCAAGAGCGGCATACATTTCCGCCACGTTTTCCATGGTCAGTTCATAGCCGCCCAAGGCCAGAGCCAAGCCGTAATATTCGGCGTTTTTCAGTTTTTCCACCCCGCCTTTTTGCAAAAAAGCGTGATATTTTTTTTCGCCCACGGCCAGCAGCAAATCCACCGCCGGCACGTTGCGGCTTTTTATCAGGGCGGCGGTGGCGTCAATCAGGCCGTAAAACTGCCGATCAAAATTTTCCGGCGTATAATTGGCAAAATTGCGGGGCACGTCTTTGAGGCGGCTCAGCGGATGGATAAGTCCTTCTTCCAGAGCCAGGGCATAAATAAAAGGTTTCATCACCGAACCGGGCGAACGATAAGCCCGGGTGCCGTCAACCTGCCCTTCTATGCCGATATTGAAAAAACCGGCCGAGCCGACCTTGGCCAAAACCGTCATGTCCCGACGGTCGACAATCAGCGCCGCAGCGTTGTCTATGCCAATATTTTCCTTTTCCCGCAAATAGTTAGACACAACATCTTCAAGCATTTTCTGAAAATCGGCATCAATCGACGAAAAAATGTCTCCGTGATATTTTTCCTGCAGCTGCCGCACCAGGTGCGGAGCCGCCAACGGCCTGTTGTCTGCCGCCTGCAACGGCAATTCCGCCGCTTTTTTGCCGCCGCCGTAAGTTTCTTCCCAGACGTCGGCCAACCGCAGAAAAGCCCGTTCGGCCTCTTTCTGTCCCCGCATTCGATGCAGACTGCGAACCGACGGGTTTTGCGGAATAACCGTTAATGTCAAAATCTGCCGCAGCGTCAGTTTTTCAGGCGGCACGCCAAACCAGATACGCGATGCCGCGCCGATACCTTCGATATTCCGGCCATAGGGCGCAAGGTTGAAATAAGCTTCCAGAATTTCTTCTTTAGAATAAAACAGTTCTATCTGCAAAGCGCGCAAAATCTGTTTGATTTTTCCAGATACGGTAGAAGAATCAATATGATAAACCATCCGCGCCAGTTGCATGGTGATTGTCGACGCCCCTTGTCTGCGCCCGCCGGCCGCCGTCAGCAGAGCTGCCTTTGCCATCCGCAGCGGATTAACCCCGGGATGATAATAAAAATATCTGTCTTCATACAGCAGCAGAGCCTTGACCGCCGCTTCGGGAATTTGTGCAAACGATGTGCGCAGGCGATATTTTTCATCCATGCTGAGACCGATGTTCATCAACCGTCCCTGCCGGTCGTAAACCGCCGTAGAATAGGTATAGGCCTCAAGCAGCCGCGGTCTGGCAAAAAGAGCCGCAGCCGCCAGCAGGCAAAGCCCGCCGGCGGCAAGCAAAATCGACAGGCGTTTTCGGCGCGGTGACATCACTCAATCACAAGTATGCGGCCGGCGGCACTGTTGGCGGCAACCGACGGGTCGTAGAGAGCTTCGGCAAAAACGGCCGGCACGACATAGCTGCCTTCGGCGGTTACCCTTGCCCGATAGCGTACCGTTCGAGCGGACGGCGCTGCCGAAAGATAAAGCAGCGCGCGGTCTTCCCGCAGTTCGTAGTTATCGGTTTCGCCGCTGACGGAATCCTGCACCATTTCCAGACAGCCGGGCAACAGGTCGGTCACGGCCACGTCGTTGACATATCCGCCGGTCAGCGAACGCAGGGAAATCTCGACCGTAATCTCGTCGCCGACGGCAAAAGCGGTCAACCGGCGCCCTTCTTTATCGAGATATTTTTTATTTATTTCCAAACCGTCAGACCTTGCCTCTTCAACCGGAACTTTAAGATACCCCTGCTGATTGACAGCATAATAAAACGGCTCCGCTGCGGCAATTTCCAACTTTGTCATCGTCGGTTGCAGCTCTTTTTTGGCAAATCCCTTTCCTTCGTACGGCACGCCGTCGAAAGCTATGCCGACATCGGCCGGCGTTTGCCCGATGGCATTCAGGGCAAGCAGCGACCAGGCCGATTGAATGGTGGTAAAATTACCGTTTTTAAGCGGCTGCAACAAAGCTTTTGTTTCTTCTTCGCTCAGACCGTTTTCGCTCTTGCCGAACGGATGTTTTGCCGCCAGATAAAGATAGCGGGCGTTGTCGGCGTCGTTTTGCCCGAATTCATAGTTTCCGGCAAGCGCCCGCGCGCCGCTTTCGTTTTTAAGCAGCAGGTTGGCCGCCGCCAGATAGGCCGCCGCCAACGACGAGCGCGCCTTTGCGTTTTCCCGCAGGTTCAGTTCTTCTTCAATTTTCAACAGATAAGAGGAAGTAACTTCGCCGTTTAAGGTCAGAAGATAGGCGGCATAGGCCGGATTGCTGTCGTTGGCGTCGTGTGTTTTGCGGGCAGCGGTTTTGCGGGCATAGGAAAGCGCCCGATCAAACATCCCCGCCGGCACTTCAAACCCGTTCTTTTTGGCCTCTATCAGAAAGTTCAGGGCATAGAGGCTGTCAAACTCTTTCGGCGCCGACCAGGCGGACGGCCAGGCGCGGAAACTGCCGTCAATGGTCTGCCGGGCGGCAAGTTTGGCAATAACATCGTCGTAAAGGGCGTAGATGTCCGTCCCTTCCACCAGTTCCGGCCGGTTAAAGAAAATCTCCATGGCCGGAAAGATTTTGCTGACCGACTGCTCGGTGCACGAATGCGGAAAATGCTCCAGAAAATCGAGCAGACCGGTTGTCAGCACCAGCGGTGAAGCGGATGCCTCCGCCTGCCGACTGCACTCTTCAGCATACATCGGCAGCACAAAATCCGTCAGTTCCAGTTTGCCCGAAGCCGTATAGCCCATGGTCGACCGGGTGCTGAAAGCATTGGCCGGACGCACGCCGACATCATAAGATATTCGCGCCCGTTCTTCGGGGTTGTTCTTATTTTCCGCCACAAAGGCAAGCGTTGCCGAGCCCAGCCGCTCCAAGGCCTTAACACGGAAGAAAACACGCCCTTCCTCTTTGGCGGCAAGCGAAATCTCCGCTTTGTCCCGACCGACGATCGCCAGCCCCGCACCGGCGGTTAAACGCACCTCTACCGGCGTTTGTCCGGTCGTGTTTTCCAGCATATTGGCCACTGCCAGACCGACCGTAAATTCATCGCCCGGAGATACGTTCCACGGTCCCGAAGGCGTCAGCGCAAAATCACCGCGAACGGCAACCGCGCGTTCGGCCTTGCCCATTCTTTCCGCCGAGGCGGAAACGGCCATCAGGCGAATTTCTCCGTTAAAGTTTTCCGGCACCCGGTAACGATAGACGCCGCCTTTTTCGTCCGCGGGCAAAATGCCGCTCCAAAAAGCAACCGGCGCATCGCGGCGGCGGGCAAACGGATTGACGCGCAGTTCCTTTTGCGTTCCGGCTTCTCCGTCACCGCCGACACCTTTCAGATAGCGGACGATTTCCATATCCGGCAAAATCAGATCGAGTATCTGCATGGTTGCCACCTGCAGAGCCTTTTTGGGCAGAAAATACGCCAGCGGATCGGGCAATTTGTAGTCTGCCACCTGTAAAATACCGGTATTGACGCCGTAAAGGATGATTTCCGCCGGATAATCCGTCTGATAATTAACGACCAGTTCCTGCCCCGGCTTAACGACCGCCGGCGCGGCAAGCGTGATTTTCAGCTCGCGGGCGGCTTTGTTGATGTCAAACGGCGCGGCGGCATAGCTGAGCGGCGCGGCAAAAACCTTGTCGGACTGCAGGCTCCTGACCCATGCCGCGTTGACATAGGCATTGCCTTCCACGCCTTCGGGCAAGGTTATTTCCACCGCCGCGGAAGGCTTGTCGGACTTAAACCATTTCCAGGCATAAACCCTGTCGCGCTCAATGGTCACAAGCCCGTAGCCGGCATAAGGCGCCGTCATCTGCACCCGAATAACATCGCCGCTTTGATATTCTTTCTTATCAAGGCTCAGTTTGAGTCCGGCATCTTCTTCTATTCCGAAATCGGCATTGGTGCCGCCGGCGACGGAATAGAAGATTTTGGCAGCTTCTCTGCCGCTCTCATCCGTCAGCACCAGAATATATTCGCCGGGTTCCGTCGTCGGCAGCGTATAATCTGCGCCCTCTGCCGGCAGGGCATAGTCCCTGCTCCACAATTTTGTTTCCACCGGTTCCGTGCGATAGCGGTAAGTGCGGTCGGGCATTTGCACCAGTGTCTGTTCATAACCGCGCTTGACCAGCGACAGTGTCAGCCGGTCTTTTGCCGACGGGGTCAGCAGATTGTCCACCGCCAGCCAGTTGACGGTTCTTTTGCTTTGTCGGGGAATATTTGTCAGGCTGCCGTCGGCTTTATAACCGACCAGCCACGGGTTGGCCGAAACAAGCATCGAAGCCTCTGCCGAAACGCCTCTGCCGCCGGCCAGTTCAAGCCCGTCCGCCCACACGTCAAGCCGGTAGGCGCCGCCCGAAAATTCGTCCAGATTTATCTCCAGCGTCGCCTGCCCGTCCTTGTCGGTCGTTGTTTCCGGCAAATCGCGGCGAATGCCTGCAACATGCCTTTCCCCTGCCCGCAGCGGATCGCGGAAAACATACCCCGGATATTCGGCAAAGGTGAAGTTGACCGGCGTTAAGCTGAACCCGCTTTGCACGCGATGTCCGCCGGCCGGGTTGCCGTAAAGATTTTGCAAATCGACATCGGCCGCAACTTTCCGCGGCAGATACCAGCCTTTGGCGGGCGCGTCGTTCAGTTGCAGTTTGAGGCGCATGGTATCGGGGTTGAATTCCTGCACGTTAAATTCCGTCGAGGCTATCTGATAATATTCGTTATCATCGCGTATCTGCCGCAAATTCAACATATAGCGCCCGAGCGCCGCCGTCTGCGGAATATCAAAAGTATAATCGACAAACCCGAAAGAATCTGCCCACACGTTTTTAACCGCGGCCTGTTTACCGTCCGGCGTAAGGATTTCTATATTAAGCGGCAGTCCGGAGGGCACCCGCAAATCCTTTTGCCGCACCATCAGACCGAAATGCGCGCTTTCCCCGGGGCGATAGATGCCGCGGTCGGAAAAGCCGAAGGCCTCAACCAGATCTTTCGGCGCATAAAGATTGTCATATTCGCCGCCGACGTCAAAACGCGACAAATCGAGCCGCCGATCAAAGCGATTTATCGGCAGAAAAGACACGTCCCCGTTTAGCGAAACTTTATAAACCGCCGCCCGCTTGTCGTTTTGGAAAGCCGAAAAGTCCGGCAGCAAAACATATCCTTCGGCATCGGTTGTCGCGGTAACAATCGGCCGGCCGTTTTGTCCCAGAACTTCCACTTTTGCGCCGGCAACGGGCGTTTCTCCGGCAATGGAGGAAACCCACAGCGCATGCGTGCCGTCGGCATTATCTTTAACAATCAGCCCGAGGTCGGTTATCACCACCAGTCGCACGTCTTCCGCCGACAGAATGCCGTTGTTTCTTGAGCCCTGCAGCCGGATGAGGAAAATCCCTTTTTGTTCCCTGAAATAAGAATCGAGTTCAATCGAAGAATATGTTTCATCTGCCGGATGTTTCATATTGACGGTGATTTCCTTTTCAAAAACCTCGGCAATGTTGTCTTCGTTAAAGCTGTAGCGGTTCAGGAAATAAGGTTCGGCAAACCCGCCGGCCGTCTGCGTGGCCAGATGATTGATGTTTTCCGCCGGAATACGCGCAAGCTTGACAAACAGCTTGTCCGCCCCGCGGGAAACAAGCGGCAGGTTTTTATCGCCTTTAAGCGACAGCAGAGCACCGTCAAAGGCTATTTTGGCCTCGGTCGGATATTGCGGCGGATAAAAGAAAAAGAAATAATCCGCCCCGAGCGTATAGCCCTCAAGCGAGCGCATGTTGCCGCCGATTTTGGCGGCCAGACATTTTTGCCCCGTATAGTCAAAACGCAAAACATGGGTTTTGCCGTCTTTGGCTTTTGCTTCGACGGCAACAAGCGGCACGGGAGCAAAAGAAGCAAAAATTTCCGCCTTTTTGTCTTCCGCGAGGGCGGCAAACTTTTCTTTCAGCTCAAGGCAATTATCGGTATTGCCCTCTTTCAGCACAATGTTGTTTTGCACCTCATCGGCCCGGACGGCGGTGGAAAAAACCACCGGCAGCACCTGTTCCGGACGGTTTTCCCGCTGCTCGTTGACGGCAATTTTGCCTTCTGCCGACAACACCCGGAAATAGTCGGCGGCGGCCGGCACGGCAACGGTTGCCTTAACCGGACGGGAAAGTTTGACATCGTTATAGGCATTGCCGGCATCGGCTACTTCGATATTGATAAAATCGGCCGCGGGCGCAATTTTTATGGCCGAAGACATCACGTGCAGACGGTGAGCGCCATCGGTCAGATTATAGGTAAAATCGTATTTTTTGCCGCTGTTGGCGGTAACTTTGATTTTGCTTTCCAAATCCTTCGTTGCCAGCGGATAGGTAAAGAAAAAGCTTGCCACCGCGCGTTTGTCGGTCACATCTTGCGGCGCCTCGTAAAATTCCGCCTTTTCCGTTTGCGCGGCAAACTCCGGCGCGTTAAAAGAAATATTGTCGTCCGGCAGACGCACGCCGGCGGAAAGCAGGCTTTTCGGCAGCCGAAAGCTGTATTTTTCCCCGGGCACCCAGTCTTTTTTCGGGCGAAACGAAAGTCCGGTATCGCCCCGCAATCCCCATTTGCCTGCCAAAGGCGGGGTCAACGCCAATGTTTTGTTCAGTTCGTTTTCGTCAAGTCCGGGCTTAAACAGCGGCGCGTCAAAACAAATTTCCACCGTGTCGGGCAAGAAATGCATTGAACCGACACTCGGCGCGGCGGGGGCTTTTACCGATTTTAACGAAACTTCGGTTATTTCGGTCGGGTTAAGCTCAAAGCTTTTGGCCGACAGATACCAATACCAACCGCCGATTGCAGCGGCAACAAGCAGCAGCAGGACGGCAAAAATTTTCAAAATTTTCGGCGAAAAAATGTTTTTCATGAGCGGCAGACTCCCCATAAATATGACAATATGCCGCTATGATACGACGCCTGACGCCGACCGCAACAGCTTTTTGCCACTTATTTACAGCTTTGCGCCCCGTCTGCCCTCAAAAACGGCGTAATATCGGTAAGAGAGGTGTTTTCGGGCACCGGCAGCCGCAAAATCTCCGCCGGCAGCAGCGGCGCTGAACGGGTCAACAGCAGCATGGTCGCACGGATAAAATTGCCGTGGGTAATAACCAGCGTGGTGTTTTCCGCCGGCAGGGCGCGCAACCGCGTCAGCATGTCCTCAGCCCTTGCCAGCAGCATTGCAAACGACTCTGCCCCTTTGCCGTCGACATAGTCCGGATCGTTGCGCTTGAAATATGCTTCCACCCATGGTCGACGTTCTTCCGGCGTGGTATTGTTGCAGCGGTCGGCGTCAAGAAAGGTAAATTCTTCCACCGGCCAGATTTCCGTCGGCACGGCGGGATATTTGCGGCACAAAGGCATTGCCGTCTGCCTTGCGCGCAAAAAAGGCGACATGACAATCAGCTGCGGACAAAAATCTGTTTTTGCGGCCAGCTCTTCCGCCTGTTTTTCGCCTTCCGCGGAAAGCCTTATATCACTGTGGTTTGCCGTGCGCAGCCCGATATTGCCTTCACTCTGCGCATGTCTTATCATATAGACAGTCATTGATTTTCTTTCCTATCAGTTCAATCGGCCGCTGTTCGCCGCGATTTTCTTCCGGCTGCGGGCGCTTTTTCTTGGGGCGTTTGTGTTTGTATATATACGGATCGGGATATTTGGACTTTTTGGACGGCTGTTTATATTTTTTCAACAATTCCTTTTTTCTTTGTTCCTCCCAGCCCTCCGGCGCCTCATCGGGATAAGCCAAATAAAACTCTTCCATCCGGTCGGAAAATTCCGCCCGTTTGCGCAACACGTCTTTCACCGCCTTGATATATTCCTCATCCGTCATACATTCGGCATCTTCGGACACCTCCGCCGAGGGATGTTCGTGTTTTTCCTTTTGTGTCAAAGCAAAAACATAGTCGTCTTTGTAAACGCGACATTCCGCCGTATAATATTCGTCGTCAAAAACTTTTCGATATCCGGGCTCGGCATTTATACAGTGACTGAGAAAAGAGTTCATCTCCATTCTTTGGGAGGCGGCCCGATCAAACAGATGTTCCACGTCATTTAGGCTTTCTTCAACCAGATGAGCCGGCAGATTGCGATATATAAATATGCGAAAAGAATGGAACAACCCCTGCCGGCATTCATAAAAATATGCCGTGCCGGCAAAATGGTTGGCTTCTTTTCCTTCAACGGTCAGCGCATAGGGACATTGCGTCGGATTGGTTTTGAAATGATATCCGCGCCCGACAAAATAGTCTGAAAAAAGCCTTGTCGGCACAAGTTGCTTATGCTCCGGACGGCGGTAATACGGCGCCACTTCTTCTTTTGATACATAAGCCTGTGCCGCACTGTCGATCATAATCTGCAAAAAAAGCAAAAAGACAAAAAGTTTTTTCATCGGCAGTCTTCTTTCAGTCACGTTTTCGTTATAAAAGTTCGGTTTTGATAATATCCTCTATATCGGTATACGCAGGCTGCCAACCGAGCTCTTTTTTTGCCTTTTCATTTGAGGCCACCAGCACGGCAGGGTCGCCCGGACGACGGGGCACAAAGCGCACCGGCAGCGGCCGGCCGATAACTTTTTCGGTTGCCGCCACCACCTCTTTGACCGTTTCCCCGCGCGAGGTGCCGAGGTTGTAGATGGCCGAGGGCTTGCCTTCCAGCAGCCGGCGAACGGCCGCCAGATGCGCCGCCGCCAGATCGGAAACATGCACATAGTCGCGCACGCAGGTACCGTCGCGGGTGTCGTAATCATCGCCGAACACAAGCAGGCATTCTCTTTTTTTATCCACCACCTCTTTGATAATCGGCAGCAGGTTTTGCGGTTTGGCGTCGCGTCCCCTGACGGCGCCGGAGGCATCGTAACCGGCAGCGTTAAAATAGCGCAACGCCGTATATTTTATGCCTTTCAGGCGGTCGTACCAATCCATCAGGCGCTCGCATTCGAGCTTGGTAAAACCGTAGAAATTAATCGGCTTCAACGGATGGTTTTCGTCCACCGGCAGATATTCCGGCATGCCGTAAACCGCGGCGGAAGAAGAAAACACAAGCACTTTTACCCTGCAGGCCGACATGGCGTTCAGGATATTGACCATGCCGGAAACATTGTTTGAGGCATACAGTTCGGGATTTTCCATCGATTCGCCGACCGCTTTTTTGGCCGCCAGATGCACCACCGCGTCAATCCCCTGCTCCATAGCAGATTTCAGCCGTTCATAATCCAAAATGTTGCCTTCGATAAAATCGGTGCCGCCAAACAGGTTTGTTTTGTGTCCGGTGGACAGGTCGTCATAAACGGCGACTTTAGCCCCCGCTTCCAGAAACGCTTTGGCGACATGGGCGCCGATATAGCCGGCGCCGCCGATAACAAGAACTTTCATTTTTATACCTTTCTTCCCACGCATTGATAGTCAAAACCTGCCGCCGCGGCTTCTTCGGCGTTCAGCATATTGCGCATGTCAACGATTTTCGGGCTGCGCATAATCTGTTTCAGGCGCTCGAGATCAAGCCGGCGAAATTCTTCCCACTCGGTCAAAATCACCGCAACATCGGCGTCTTTGCAGGTTTCCTCAACCGTTTCCGCATAGTTGACGGTGTTGTTCAAAATAGCCTTGGCGTTGGCCAGCGCCTTCGGATCGTAAACCGTGATATTGCGCGAATGGCGAATCATCTCCTTGATGATGTCGATGGCCGGCGACTCACGGCAATCGTCGGTGCCGCCCTTAAAGGCCAGCCCGAGCACGGCGATTTTGCCTTCCGGATGTTCCCGAATGGTTTCAATCACTCTCTGACCGATACGCGCCTTGCGGGCATCGTTTTCGGCAATGGTTGTTTCGATAAGCGTCAACCGCGCGCCATATTTTTTGCCCATCTCCGCCATGGCGTTGGTATCTTTGGGAAAACACGACCCGCCGTAGCCCGGCCCCGGGTTCAAAAACTTTTTGCCGATGCGCGAATCAAGCCCCATGCCTTTGGCCACTTCGCGGATATCGGCGCCCGATTTTTCGCAGAAATCCGCCATTTCGTTAATATAGTGGATTTTCATGGCCAAAAAGGCGTTGGAGGCATATTTTATGGTTTCCGACGAACGACGCTTCACGCACAAAAATTCGCATTTTTCGGCAAAAGGCCGATAGAGTTTCAGCAAAGTTTCGCGCGCACGGGGCGTTTCCGTGCCGATAACAATCCGATCGGGGTTAAAAAAGTCGTGGATGGCAAAGCCTTCGCGCAAAAATTCGGGCAGCGAAGCCACGTCAAAATCGGCCGTCGGATTTTTTTGGCGGATGATTTTTTCCACCTCGTCGCCGGTGCCGACCGGTACGGTCGATTTTGTTGCCACCACCGTATAACCGGTCAAAAACGGAGCCAATTCTTCCGCCGCGGCATAGATATATTTCAGATCCGCCTCTTTGGTCAGCGGGTGCGGCGGCGTGCCGACGGCAAGCATCACGACATCGGCGTCGCGGACGGCCTCCCCCGTTTCGGTGGTAAAGCGAAGCGCGCCCGAGGCCACGTTTTTCCTAAACAGTTCGGCCAGCCCGTCTTCGTAGAGCGTCAGCTCGCCCCGATTGAGTTTGTTGATTTTACTTTCGATTTTATCGACACAAACGACATTGTTGCCGAGTTCCGCCAGGCCGACCCCCGTCGGCAGACCGACATAACCGGTTCCGATGATAGCAATTTTCATTTTTTCTTATCCTTTATCCACAAATCAAAGTTTTGGGACTTGTCAGTCATCATAAACGAACCGCCCGCAAATTCAAGCCCCGAAGATTTTTGTTCACAGCGCCGCCGCAGCCGCGCCGCGGTCCGTTTATTTCAAAGTCTGCTAATAAATAATCCCCGCATGAAAAACTTTCAACCGATTCCGGAAAAAAGGACAAAAAAAGAGCGCCGTTCCTTTTGCAAGGAACAACACTCTTATTTATCTTTTTTTCAGTGGTTGTTTTACCTGGTAAACCAGGTGGCAACCAGAATATTCCTTTTACGGAATATCCAGCAGAATACACAGTATCCTGCTCCTAATATTGCCCCTGTCCACCATAGCTCTCCGAAACCGAAAAGAGCCATGAGAAGCCATATTATAAACGCTCCCAAAAAAGCGCTTATAACGACTTCGACCAGGCGGCTTATGAGTGTCTCCAGAGGATTCTCAATAGCACCCCAGATAATGGAAGCGAGGAACAATATAAATATCACTGTCATAATCATAATAAAAAAAATTTTTAAGTTTTACAAATACCTCCTATAAAAACGCGGGAAGCTTTTCACGTATCGCCATATCAGTTTGTTTAATTTCTTCAATTAAATACCCTGACATTCTGACACGAAAAAAAGGCAAAACCTTAATTTATGACAGCAACGAGAAGATAATTAAATAAAAAAATTAAACAAACTAATAAGTAGATACCTATAGTATATGCTTTTTTGTCACAAAATGCAAATAAATTTTCGATTTTTGTCTGTTTTGACGGATAAAAGATGCCGGTAGACAAAAAGCCGACCGGCAATCCTTTCATAAATCAGTTTGAATCAGGAGAATATTTTTAAGCCGGCGCCCGTTGGTCGATGCCATCCAAAAGCGGCCATTTTCCCTGCAAAAACTGCATCAGGCTTTGCGGCTTTTGCCCCAACCGCGAAGAATATATCCAGTAGTTTGTTATCACTCTTTTCACGTAAAGACGGGTTTCTTTCCAGGGAATCATCTCCATAAACATTAACGGGTCGCCGTCATAATCCAGATTGTTCACCCAGCGTTTCAGGTTATGCGGTCCTCCGTTGTACGAGGCAGCCAAAAAGATGAGGTTGTCGCCGACAAAGTCTTTTTCCCTCAGCAGGGAAACATAGTCCTGCCCGATGGCCAGGTTAATGTCTTTGTCAAACAGCGGCCGGCTGTTTTTCTTGAAACTCCCGTCGCCGGTCGTTTCCGCCGCCGTCGCCGGCATTATCTGCATCAGCCCGCAGGCACCGGCATGGCTCTGCACCGACGGTGAAAACAGCGATTCCTGACGCACCAGAGCCCAAATCCACGCCGGATTGACCTGCCAGCCTTTGGCCGGTTCCCAGTCCGGTAGCGGATACATGAAAGCGTCGTACGCCCGGCCTTTGGCATAGTTTTTCAGGCGGCCAGCGGCAACCAGACTCAGATTCGGCAGGCTGTATTGAGCGGCAATAAACATCAGCAGCTCTTTCTGGCGAATGTTAAATTTGCGGTAGTTGTAACGCAGGTCGCTTTCCGCCAGATCCGGCCGCCCCGCAAAAATCAGCAGCAGCGCCCGCCGCATGGTCGGTGCCGAAACAATCTCTTTGATGTGAGAATGCCCGTCCGTCCGGTTGTAATAGCCTGTCTGCCGCCAGTCGAAAGCCACCTTGTCGGTCAGCATATAACGCGCCAAAATGCCGTAAAAAGTACGCGGATACGCCGTTGCCCGCCGCAGGTTGCGGGTGGCGCCATCGGGGTTTTTCAGCCGGATATTTGCCCGATAGGCCCAATAGGCGCCGGCGGCAATCAGCCATTCGTCGTTGTTTTCAAGCTTGCCCAGGCGCTCAAAATAGTCGGCCGCCAATTGATAGTCCTTTTCTTTCCAGGCAGCCAGCCCGCCGAACCAGCAGGCCGTGGCGTCGCTGCTGCGCATAATCGGCTGGCGGCTCCATTTCAGCGTATATTGGTAATCTCCCTCCAGAAAATAGGCGGAAGCAAGGGTTGCCTGCATGGCGTCATAGTTTTTCACCGGCATAACTTTTCTAAAGCGCGCGTCTTCAAGAATCCTGCCCGCTTTCTTCAGCCGGCTTTTGCGTATGGCAAGCAGAAATTCGTCATTTTTTTCTTTAACGAAAGCCCGGTCGGCAGGCTTCAGGTTTTTATAACCGTCGCGATACCAATCGTACGAAGCATAAAGCTTTTTTTCCGTTTTTCCGGGTTTGGGCGGTTTGTACCCCGGCGCCTTTACCACGGCCAGACTTTTTATTTTCGGATATTGCGGCAGATAGGGATATTTTTTGAGCCAGGCCTGCAGCTCTTCATAAGTCGACGGATAATCCGTGCGCAGATATTTTTCCGCCAGCAGATGACCGTTCAACGCCGTTGTTTTCAATTTTTTTTGCAGGTCTTCGGCTTTTTTTGCGTCGCCTTTGTCAAGAGCCGCAAAAATTTCGCGATACAGAGAAAGGTCGTTTTCGCTGACGCCGGATTTTGCCAAAACTTGCCGGCGCACGCCGTCATCCACCGCTTTAAAAGAGCTGGACGCTGCCACCGCTCCGGGAGGGAGCAGCAACAGCGTCAGCATCACTATCAAAATTTTTTTCACTTTATCTCCCGCGTCCTATCTCCGCGCCGCCTTTCAGATTTCCTTAATCCAACGGATTTTTGCGGCGCATTCGCGCTGGGTCATTCCTTTGGCGCGGCAGCGATTGACCACAATGTTCGGCTGTCTGTCCATACTGAAACAACCGTCGCCCAAAAGCCCGTAGTCAAAATGGTTTTCCACTCCCGGTTCCACGTCGCTGAAACTGAGCACCGTTTCCATGTTTGGCCACTTCAACCGATAGCTGATGTTTGAGAGCTTAACCGGCAGCGTGGTCAACACCGCAAAGCGCGCGCTGCAGCGGGTCTGGCCGGAAGGGCTGCGGTAAACGGAAAAGTTTTTCATATACAGCATGATCAGCTCGTCTTCTTCGTTTTCCTCATCCGTTTCCACCGTAACGCCGCCGACCGTGGAATAGCGTCGATAAAGTTGTTTGGCGGGCGCCTGCTTTTTCTTTTCGGGAGTTTTGCCGTAGGCATAGTCAAAAGGCGTGCTGACATTTTGCTTTTCGACAGTTTCGTCGTCTTCTTTTGCCTCCACGGGTTCTACCGCCGAATATTTTTCATCGGTCGCCGCCTCGGAGCCTATTTCCCGAATCTGCTCCTGAGTCCTGCCGGCCGACGGTTGCTGCATCTGCCGCGCGGGAGAAGGACGGGTCGCGGTAGCCGAGCCGAAATATTGGGCTTCGGCCGTTCCGGACAACATCATACCGACGATGCCGACATACATCAACATTTGCAATTTTGTATTTTTCATCGGTTTCCTCCTCCGCCGGCAAAGGCTTATTTGATACCGGAGACGATGTTTCCGGCTGCGTCAAGGGCATTGACGGCTCTGGTATAGATATCGGCAGCTTCCTTTTTGCTGGCTTTTCTTTTCGCTTCTTCCTGAGAAGCCTCTTCATCGGGGGTTATTTCCTTAAACTCAAGATAATATTGAGCATCTTCGGGCGAGACATATTTGAAGAGTTTGGAGCATACGCTGCTTTCGCCCCGGGAACGATTGCCGCGACCGGCGGATTGCATGCCGTCGGCAGAACAGTTCGATACCGAAAAATTGACTTTTTCGAGCAACAGGAAGCAACGATCCGTGTTGATACGATTGTTAACGGTAGCCTGACGATAAGACTTCAGCGCCGGCGCCTCAATCATCACGCTGACACCGTCGGAAGTACGGCGTTCCGTTTCCGAATAGTTGCGGCGGGAACCGCGACGATCCTGTCGACGCGCGTCTTCTTCTTTTTCGTCTTCAATAACCTTTTGGATGGAAGGGTCGGACCAATTGAATTCCAGCGAAGCTTCCCTGAGGTTATAGGATGAACGGTTATAGAAAGTAGTATCAAAGTCGCAGGCTATAACTTCGCCTTCGCTGTTTTCGACCGGCACGATATTGTGAATCTTAAACAGAATCTCACTTTCCTGCTCGTCATTGACGGGCGGCGTCGCCTTGTTGTTCCGCTGCGCCTGCGCCGGACTGATACCCGCCGAAAGCATTGCACCGAGAGCCAGACAGAAAACTTTTTTGCTAATATTCATGTTGCTTTCCTCAAAAGTTATTTATTAAGACCTGATGAATAATAATCCATTTTTTTCAATTTACCAACAAATTATGAACAAAAAACTAATTATTTTGCAATTTTTTTGCCAAACGCAGAAAATCCGCCCATGCTTTGCCCTTTTGCGCGGGGTTGCGCAAAAGATACGCCGGGTGAAAACTGGCCAGCGCGTCCGCTTTTTTATCGTCGGCAAATTTATACTCCAACCACTTGCCCCGCAGGCGGGAAATAGATTCCTCATTGTCCAGCAGACTGTTGGCGGCGCTGCCTCCCAAAATCAGGATTATCCGCGGTTCGATCAGCTCAATCTGCCGACGGAGAAAAGGCAGGCACACGGCCACTTCGGCGTCGGTCGGCGTGCGGTTGCCGGGCGGACGCCAGGGCAAAACGTTGGTAATGTACACTTTGTCCCTGTTCAACCCGACGGCAGCCAGCATCTTGTCCAGCAGATGCCCGCTGCGACCGACAAAAGGTTCGCCGATTCTGTCTTCGTCCGCTCCCGGCGCCTCGCCGACGATAACGATTTTGGCATTCGGATTGCCGCCGCCGAAAACCGTTTTTCCGGCCGTCATTTTCAAAGCGCATCCCTCAAAACTTTCCACCGCCTGCCGAAGCTCGGAAAGCGTGGCGGCGGAGGCCGATATGTCTCTCGCGTTTTTGCAGGCGCGCATGCTCATCTGCGCCAAATCGGTCATGGCCGGCCGCGGCTGTTTTGCAGCCTCGCCCGCGGACGGAGTTTCCGCCGCGGGAGCAACGGATTTCAGGCAGCCGGGGACGTCGCCGCAGAAAAACTCCACGCCGGCCGTTAAATACCATTCCAGCAATTCTCTCTCGTTCATCATGGTTGTTATCGTATGCCGTTACCTTTTCTTTTGCAAACAAATAATCAATTTATCTTCATATTATTATATTTGTGTTGTAAGTTTGCCAAACTTAAAATAAAATATAGCCGCCTGAATAATTGAACGGAGTAATTTAAAGTGATTGAAAAAGCAGCCTACATCCTGTCTGTCCTGATCGGCATCATCGTAGCCAACTCCTGCACCTACTTTTGCCCTTCGCAGGATTTTTCCAAAGCGCCGGCAACCGCTGAAGCAAACAACGCCCCCGCCGACAGCAAATATCGCAACTACGGCAGCTATCTTGCCGGCTGGGTTGCCCATCTTCGACACGATCTGAACAAGGCCGCCGACTATTATAAGCGTTCGATTCCTTATGTGCCCAAAGAAAAAATGCTGCCCACCCAGCTTTATGTCATGCTCACTTCTCAGGGCAGAATCGACGAGGCCGTCAAATACGCGCAAATTGCCCGCGAACAGGGCGACGACAGCCCTTTCATCTGCACAATCGAAGCCGTTAGTCTCCTAAAAAACAAAAAATTTCAGGAAGCCGTCGATGTCGTCGACGACTGCAGCAACCCCGTCTCCGAAAAGTTTTTTAACCCGCTTATCGCCGCCTGGGGCTATGCCGGTCTGAAAGAAGACAAAAAAGCCCTGAAAGCTCTCTCACCGCTGGCGGGAGATCCGGCTTTTCGCCCGCTCTATCTGTTCCACGCCGGCGCCATCAACGATTATCTGGGAAATACCAAAGCCGCGGAAGCTCACTATACGGCGCTGATGAACCTGCGTCATATGGAACTTTCGGTCTTTTCGCTGCAGGTCATTGCCAATTTTTATCTGCGCGAACAAGAACCCGACAAAGCTCTGCGCGCGGCCAGTCTGGCAATCAACAAAGACAATCTGATGATGAAAACGGTTATCGACGAAATTAAAAAAGCCGATTCGTCCATCCCTCCGTTCCTTGAAAATCCCAATGTCGGCCTGGCCGACGCTTTGTTCAGCATAGCATTGTTGCTGCAACAAAACAGCGGCAACGCCGAAATCGCCATTTTGTTTGCTTCTCTGGCATATTACTGCTCGCCGGAATACCCTCTGCCCCAGCTGCTGATCGCAAGCCTGCTCGAAAAAAGAGAGCTCTATACGGAAGCAAACGAAGCCTATGCCCGAGTTCCCAAAGACAGCTATGCCTATTATACCGCCCTTTTTCACACCGCAAAAAATCTTTTTCGCCTCGGCAAAACGAGAGAGGCCGAAAAAATATTCAAAAACCTTTATCTGAACTATCCGCCCAATCCGGACATCCTCACCAATTTGGGGGAAGTTGCCCGCATAAACGGACGCTTTCGGGAAGCGGCGGATTTTTATCTGCAGGCCGTTGAATGTTATCCCGACGAAGATTTGACCGATGTCTGGCCGCTTTATTTTGCCATCGGCATTTCCCACAGCGCCGCCGGCGACAACGGCAAGGCCGAAGAATATCTGCGTAAGGTGCTGAAAATACGGCCGAACAAATTTACCCAAAATCATCTCGGTTATATTTTGCTTTTGCAAAACAAAAACCTTGAAGAAGCCTTTGAACTGATTGTTTCCGCCTACAATCCCGTCACCGACGACGGCACCGTTACCGACAGCATCGGTTGGGCTTTTTACAAAATCGGAAATTATGAAAAAGCCGTCGAATATTTGGAAAAAGCATCGAGCATGGCTCCCTCGGAAGCCGTTATCTACGACCATCTGGGCGACGCCTACTGGCAGATCGGCCGCAAACGGGAAGCCCGCTTTCAATGGAACCATGCCTTGAACCTCAAAGACGATACCGGCGAATTTAACCGCCGGAAAACGGAAGAAAAAATCAAAAACGGTCTGAAGCGTCCCCAAATTCCCGCTGTTGATCAAAACAAAATAGACGCTCAAACGGCTCGTTTGGAGAAAAAAGAAAAAAATAAACTGCGCCTGTTCCGGCGGAAGTAAACAAAACTTGCCGACCGTAAGAAAAACCGGCGGAGTTTCCGCCGGTTTTTCTTACGATTACGCTAATGTACGCTTTGCGGCACAAGATCTATCTGGCGGGCAAGGATGAAAGCGAAATTACGGCTGTTCGTTTCCGCCAGCAGAGTGCCGTCCGCCGAATATATTCCCCACATTTTCCGACCGTCGTTTTTCTCTTCGCGAACGAAGGCGACGTCTTCATCGTTCCAGTCGAGCATCAGCGCATATTCTTCGGCCGGCAGCTCGACACTATTTTCCGTAAACAGATTCTTTGTCATTTTTTTCGAACATAAAAAACAGATAATTTTTGCCACATATACACCGATTATGAAAATTTTGCCAACAAAAAAATGTTTTTTTGAAAAATTGACGCAAAAATAATTTGCCAAAATAAAATTTAAGGTTTATACACGTAAGCAAAAAAAACAAAGAGGTACCAATTTATGAAAGAGGAATTACTGGAACTTTCCGGCACGGTAACCGAAAAGCTGCCGAATGCCATGTTCAGGGTAAAGCTCGATAACGGAGTGGAAATTTTGGCGCATACCGCCGGAAAAATGAGAAAGTTCCGCATTCGGGTAATGGTCGGCGACAAAGTCGACATTGAAATGACGCCCTATGATTTGACCAAAGGCAGAATTACTTTCCGCCACAAGGACTGACATGCGGACAAATCACTCCGCCCCGCGCCTCGCGCGGAGGTTTCCGATTACAGAAAATCCCCGCTCTTTCAGCAAAGGACGGGGATTTTTTTGGAAACGTTTTTTTGCCCGACCGACTTACATATATTTTATTGCGGCAAAGCCTCCCAGCAAAAGCAACAGGAAAACCACCGTCAGCATGCCGAGATTTTTCTCGATAAACACCTGGATGGGCGCGCCGAATTTTTTGAGCAACCACGCCACCAGGAAAAACCTCATGCCTCTGGCAATAACCGAAGCAATGCCGAAAACCCAAAGGTTCAAATCGACGGCGCCGCTGGCTATGGTCACCACTTTGTAGGGAAAAGGCGTCAACCCGGCGCCGAACACAATCCACGCCCCCCATTCGTGATAGTAGCCCTTAAACACTTCAAACTGCTCATCGTAGCCGTAAAATTCCAATATCGGGCGGGCAATTAAATCATATCCGTAATAACCGATGCCGTAGCCGAAATAGCCGCCGATAACGCTGGCCACGGTTGCCAGACCGGCTATCTGCCAGGCGCGGTCGCGGGCAGCCAGCACCATCGGAATAATCATCACATCCGGCGGAATGGGAAAAAACGAACTCTCGGTAAAAGAAACGACAAACAACAACGGCATGGCATATTTGCCGGCGGCCGCGGCAATCAGCCAATCATACATCCTGCGTAATATTTTCATAAAAAACCTTTGACAGACACTTTAAAACTCACAGGTTGACTTTATAACACGGATTGTCTGTCAAAAGAAAGGATTTTTTCCAGTTTTTCCTGATTTTCCACAAAATAAGCCTTACTCAGCCCCATTTGCCTGCAAATCGGTTCAAATTCTTCCCGCCGGCAATGAACGGCCACGGCCTGCGGCTTGTTGTGCTGCAAAAAGACTTTGGCTCCGGAAACGTTATCCACCTGAAAACACGATGCCGGAAACATATTTTGTCCGGCAAATGATTCGGCGGAACAAGGCGGGAAATTTTCCACAATCAGCAGCCGGTATTTTTCCTTTCCCCGGCAATAGGCGTTGGCGATAACGAGCAGTTTTTCCACCTTTTCGCCGGCAAAGAGATAGTGCGCCGCCTCGCCCGTTTTAACGGGGTTCAGACCACCGTTTATCACCACCCCCGGAGCTTCTTCCAAATACCCGTTTTGCCACAGATAATCAAGAACTTCGGCGCAATCCGTCCCTTTTGCCTGCCCGTCCAGCACAAAAAGCTGCGGATGAAGTTCGCCCGCATAGCTTACAAACAAATAAGCATTATCGGTGGCAAATACGTCATAACCGTTGTCTTCAAGAAGCCGGCGGCCGGCACAAAAGTTATTTTCGTCCCCCAGCATAAAGATGCGGCTTTGTTGTCCCATGGCTGATTTGTCCTCCGGCAATCCGTATACCGGAAAATATAAGCCCTGCGGACGGTTATTTCAGCTTGTCAATTTGTTTTAGGTAGGCCGAATAAGTATTGTCGAGCAGCATAGCCACGGTCATCGGCCCTACCCCGCCGGGCACCGGCGTAATCAGTCCCGCCCGCTCTTTCACTTCGTCAAAATCGACATCGCCGCAAAGTTTGCCGTCAATACGGTTGATGCCGACGTCTATCACCGTTGCGCCTTCTTTGACCCAGTCTTTTTTTACCATCCGCGGCCGACCGCAGGCGGCAACCAGTATATCCGCCTGCCGCGTCAGCTCCGGCAGGTTTTGGGTTTTGCTGTGAGCAACGGTTACCGTGCAATCGCAGTTAAGCAAAAGCGACGAAAGCGGCCGACCGACGATTTTGGAACGACCGATAATCACGGCATGTTTGCCCGCAAGCGAGGGCAACTCTTTCTGCAGCAGATACAAAATTCCTTTCGGAGTGGCCGCCACCATGGCCCGCGGATCGTTTTCGTGCAGCAAACCGGCATTATAGGGGCCAAAACCGTCAACATCCTTTTCGGGACGAATGCTTTCGATTACCGCCGAAGGATCGATATGGGCGGGCAGCGGCATCTGCACCATCAATCCGTTCACTTTTTCGTCTTCGTTCAGTTTTCCGACAAGCTCCAGGAGCTCTGCCTGCGTCGTCTGTTCCGGCAGATGATAAATATCGCACCCCATACCCATGGACAAAGCGGCCTTTTGCTTGTTGCGGTCATAAATCAGACTGGCCGGATCGTCGCCGACCAGCACCACTGCCAGATAAGGTTTGTCACCGCGGGCGGCAATCCGTTCCGCAAGTTTTTGCCGCAGCTCCGCCGCCGCGGCTTTGCCATCAATTATTTTTGCCGTCAAAGTCTTTCCTCCGCTCTTCCAACCGACGGCAGACTTGTTCCGCTTCGCCGGTAATTTTCAATTTTTTATAATGCGACGTTGCGCCGCCGACAAGTTCCACGGCCGATTTCGGAAGGTCGAGCATGTTGGCGACAAATTTTAACAATTCGCCGTTGGCTTTTCCTTTTTCCGGCGGGCTTTTTACGGCAATTTTCAGATATTCGCCGTCCTCGCCGTCAACAATTCCCTTAACGCCGGCAGCCGCGGCATTGGGCGTCAGCTTCACCCGCAGACGCACGCAATTTTCCGTTTTTTCAAAAAACATTGCTCGTTATTCCGTTGCGGCAACCGTTCATTTGCGTTGCGGCAAAATATTTCAGGACAACAGCATGATATCGAAACGATACAAAATTCGTCCGATAAACAATAACAGCAAAAGCAGGATTAACGGCGAAAAATCTATTCCCGAAAAAGGCGGTACTTTTTCCGCTATTTTTTTGTAAACGGGCGCCGTCAGACGGGTCAAAATTTCCGTAATTTTGGCAACGTTCGGTTTTTGCGCGTCAACAATCTTGAAGCGTGTCAGCCAATGCAAAGCAACATCGGCAAAAACGATTATCGAATAGATATTAACAACAATTCCAAGCATCCATACAAAGGGTTCAAGTATCGCACCCATCGGCAGTTTACTCCTTCATCAAATTTAATTTATTTAAGAAAATCGGTTACGGCTCTTAAAATCTCCGTTTTATAAGATATTATCGGCTCTTATCGAATTTTATCGGATATCACCCGTTATTTCTGTCGGTCTGCATATTGGCAACCAACGAATTATAATAGGCGCCGTCAAAAGCCTTGGCTCTGTCCATGCTGTAACTGAGCGGCCGTTCCTTAAGCGGCGGACGACGACCGGAAAGTCGGGCGATGCGCTCGCGGATATCTTCCACCTTTTCGGCCTCGGCCTGCGGCTCCGCACGCACCATGAATTCTTCGGCCACGCTGCGTTCATAGCTCCCCAGGCGATCGTCGTCCCAATGGAACAAAATGTCTTCTTTCAAATGATCGTCAAAGTGAAACATCGGCTCAAAACGATCGTCCAGTTCGCTTTGATAAATCATTTCCTGCTCATCGTTTAAGCGCAAATCGTCATTGTCGTAAAAACCGTAAAAATCGTCATAGTCGTCGGCCAGATCATCGTCATTGCCGTGATCGATATTCAGTTTTTGCAAAGTTTTCCGCGGCATGTTCCAACGCGGACGACGCTTGACAAACTCGCGCATGGCGGCCACATAGACCACGGCTTTTTTATAGGCTTTTTCTTTTTCCTTGATGTCCACCTGCTTGGCTTCGTCGGACTTGTTGGCCGTGCTTTCCTTGATGCTGCTGCGGATTTGGCGCAGTTTGACCAGTTTGTTGTACAGGTCGTTATAGTGTTTTTTGGCTTCCGGAAACGCGCAGTTTTGGAAGAGCCCGAGACAGGTCATCAGCTCCGCTTCGCGACCGTAGGAATCTTCCAACCATTCGTTTCGTTCCGCCAAATCGGCGTCGCTGACAAAACCGTCGTTCATATGCTGGATGATATCCGACGATTCGGTAAACCAGCTGAAATATTCCTGTTCGGACGACGTTTCCGAACCGAGCGATTCTATGGTCAGGGCTATCTGATACTGCAAATCGGCCACCGGAACTTCTTTGCTGCCGATTTTGATACTGGCGTTTTTGGGCGCAAGTACCAGTTCGCGGGTTATTTTTTCGGCTTCCGGCCGGCCTACGTCGGGATATTTTTTTTGCACGGCGCGCATGATAATGGCTTTGGAGCCGTCGAGTTTGTCTTCTTTGCCGATCTGTATGCGCCGCAGCTGTTCCAGCCGGCTGTTCATTTTAATATGTTCGGTTTCGGCCATGATAAAACCTCCTCAGATGTTTTTTTCAACAAAACAGGCTATTTTCCCGCTTCTTCAAAAATAATTTTGGCTTCTTCGGCAAGAATAATTTTATCAATAACCCAGTTGCTGATCTGTTCTATTTTGTCGAGTTCCACGCCCATGGCCTGCCCGACACGGCCGATAAAAAGGGTTTCGTTATCGGTCAGAACATCGTCGGCATGCGCCAAAATGCACAATTCTTTAATAAGTCCGAGAGCTATTTTGCGGCTGTCTATTTTTTTGACGGCATCAATAATTTCATCGTCGGTCTCGCTGCTCAGAACTTCGTCAATCCTGTTTTCGGATATTTGATATGTTTTGGCCAGATTTTTGATGAAAAGTTTTTCGTTTTCATCAAATTTGCCGTCGGCGCAGGCCAGACGGGTAAACGCCTTCAGATAGGCTATCCGGCTTTCTTCGTCCATTTTGAGCATTTCTTCCAAATAAGGATCCATGAGAACATTCCTCCACAGTTAAACAGCTTTCCTGTCGGCATGATAACAGAGGCGGCAGTCTTTGGCAACAAAAAAGTCGATTTTTTGTCAAACACAATGCGTGTCACGCCAATTTTTTTAATAAAAAACATTTGAAAAATACGCCGCAAAAGGTTAACATTCCAAAACGCCCGCCAAAACAGAAGGCGGATGACCGAATTTAACGATTTTTTAACTAGCTTTCCCGGCAAAACCGGGACGGACAGGACAGGGACGACAAGTGAAATATTTTATCAAAACCTTCGGCTGCCAGATGAACGTTTACGATTCACAACGGATTGCCGGCATATTGCAAAACATGGGCGCAACCGAAGCCGCCGCCCTTGACGAGGCCGACCTGATCATATTCAACACCTGCCACATCCGCGAAAAAGCGGCGGAAAAGCTTTTTTCCGATCTCGGACGGATTAACCTGATTAAAGAAGAACGCCGGCAAAACGGCAAAGAAACGATTATCGGCGTGGTCGGCTGCGTGGTTCAGGCCGAAGACGAAGAGATAGAAAAACGCGCCCCGTTCGTCAATTTTGCCACCGGCCCGCTCACCTATTACCGCCTGCCGGAAATTCTGCAGAAAATAGCCCGTGACAAAAACATCCGTCTTATCGACACCGAGTTTCCCGC
Organism: uncultured Alphaproteobacteria bacterium; assembly: GCA_944390915.1. Classification (GTDB taxonomy): domain Bacteria; phylum Pseudomonadota; class Alphaproteobacteria; order RF32; family CAG-239; genus JAFUYI01. The sequence continues at coordinate 21,194 of CALXRS010000011.1, read as the reverse complement.
CGAAAGCAAATTCGACCACCTGCCGGAAAATACAGCCGAAGGCTGCACGGCATACCTTGCCGTGCAGGAGGGATGCAACAATTTTTGCACCTACTGCATCGTGCCCTACACCCGCGGGGTGGAAACCTCCCGCCCGGTGGAAGAAGTGTTGAAAGAAGCCCGGCGGCTGGTGGCAACGGGTGCGGCGGAAATCAACCTGCTCGGACAAAACGTCAACTCCTATCACGGCGAAGACGCCGCCGGCAAAGAACGCGATTTTGCTTTTCTGCTGAGGAAGATGGCCGAAATCGACGGTTTGAAGCGTCTGCGCTATACCACCTCCTACCCGGCCGACGTTACCGACGAGCTGATCGCCTGCCATCGCGAACTCGATATTTTGATGCCCTATCTGCATCTGCCGTTGCAGTCCGGCTCCGATAAAATCTTAAAGGCCATGAACCGCAGACACACCGCCGGAGAATATCTGGACATCATCGGCCGCCTGCGCGAAGCCCGGCCGGACATAGGCTTTTCTTCCGACTTTATCGTCGGTTTCCCGGGCGAAACGGACGAAGATTTTGCCGCCACGCTCGACATGGTCGACAAGGTCGGCTATATTCAGTCTTTTTCTTTCAAATACAGCCGGCGACCGGGAACGCCCGCCGCCGTCTATCCCGATCAGGTCGCGGAAAAAATCAAATCCGAACGCTTAAACATATTGCAGGAAAAACTGTTTTCTCTGCAACTGAGCTTCAATCGGCAATGCGTCGGCAAAATCATGCCGGTTCTGTTTGAGAGCAAAGGCAAAAGAAAAGGTCAGCTGTTCGGGCACACCCCGTACCTGCAAAACCTGCATGCCGCCGCTCCGGCAGAGGCCGTCGGCCGCATTTTGCCGGTCAGAATAACCGCGGCAACGATGAATTCTCTCACGGGAACCATTGTTCAACAACAACCCAAACGCAACAACAGCAAAGAGGTCTAATTATGGCAGAAACAGAATTTGAACTGTTTAACAATCAGCTTATTCAACAGCTTGTCGGCCCGCAAAACGCCAATCTGAAAATTATCGAGCGGGAGCTGAACGTGGAAATATTCACTTTCGGCAACCAAATCCGCATTACCGGCAGCGATGAGGCGACCGACCGGGCCAAAGCCGCCATCGACGCCCTTTATGCCAAAGCCGGCCGCGGGCTGGCCATCGGCGAACAGGAAGTTTTGGCCGCCGTGCGCATCAGCGGAGCGGAAAATGCGGTCAAAAACAAAATCAATATTGATGACATCGTGCTCAAAACCAAAAAACGCCACATCTATCCGCGTTCGGCCACTCAGGCGGAATATATCGTCGAGATGATGAACAACGAACTCGTTTTCGGCTTAGGTCCCGCCGGCACCGGCAAAACCTATCTGGCCGTGGCTCTGGCCGTTACCATGATGCTTGAAGGTTCCGTTGACAAAATCATCCTGACCCGTCCGGCGGTCGAAGCCGGCGAAAACCTCGGTTTTCTGCCCGGCGACCTGAAAGACAAAGTGGACCCCTACCTGCGTCCGCTGTACGACGCGCTGTACGAAATGCTGCCGGCCGAACAGGTGGATAAAAAACTTGCCGCCGGCGAAATAGAAATCGCGCCGCTGGCCTACATGCGCGGGCGCACGCTGGCCAATGCTTTCGTTATTCTCGACGAAGCGCAAAACACCACTCCCATGCAGATGAAAATGTTTTTGACCCGTCTGGGCGAAAACTCGCGGATGGTCGTCAACGGCGACTTAAGCCAGGTTGACCTGCCGCGCGGCGTGGTTTCCGGTCTGCGCGACGCTTTGGACACGCTAAAGGGCGTCAACGGCATCAGCGCGGTTGCCTTCAGCGCAAACGACGTTGTCCGCCACGGTCTGGTGGCAAAAATTGTCCGCGCTTACGAACAGCGCAACAAAAGAGAACGGGAAAACGACCGGGAGGAAAACCGCAACCATGAAAACAACGCTTAACCTTAACATCGGCGACGACCGCTGGCAAAAACTGCTGCCGGACGCCAAAGACATTTCCGAAAACGTGCTGGCCAAAGTGATTGAGGTCGTCACGCCCTCTTTTCTGCAAAACAAAAACGAAGTGCTGCTTAATCTGGAACTGGGCAACGATGCGGAAATCCGCGAACTCAACAGCCGTTTTCGCAACCTCGACAAACCGACCAACGTGCTTTCTTTTGCCAACATCGACGACGACGATTTTGTCGATGCCCTGCCGGATATGAAAGAGGTGGAACTAGGCGACATCATCATTGCCGCCGAAACGATGGAAGAACAAAGCCGCGAACAGGAAATCGACTTTTGCGACCATTATGTGCACATCCTCGTTCACGGCATTTTGCATCTGCTCGGCTATGACCATATGGAAGAAGACGACCGCGCGGAAATGGAAGCTTTGGAAATTCGCCTGCTGGCCTCTTTCGGCATCGCCGATCCATACGCGGAAAAAGCCTGATGCTTAAAGGTGAAAAAACAAAAGTAAAGATTCGGGAGTTTTTTGACGGACATCCGAAAGTTTCGGCGTTCATATTCGGCAGCATGACGGTTTTTGCCCTGCCGCCGTATTATTTTCTGCCTTTGCTCGCGGTCGGTTTTTCGGGGCTGGCATGGCTGCTTTTCCGCGCGCCGTCCGCAAAAAAGGCGTTTGCGCTCAGCTACTGGTTCGGTTTTGCTCATTTTGCTTTCGGTTTTTCGTGGGTTTGCAACGCCCTGATGGTCGATCCGGCGCGTCTCGGCTGGCTCATTCCCGTCGTATTGGCGGCAAGCGGCGGATTTTTCGGACTGTTTGTCGCTTTGCCGGTCGCCTTTGCCCGCCTGTTTGTCCGACCTGCGGCCGTGGTGTTTGCCCTGGCCGGCGCCTGGACTTTGTCCGAATGGCTGCGCAGTTTTATTTTGACCGGTTTTCCGTGGAACCTGCTCGGCAGCGTATGGGCTTTTTCCGACCGGGCAATTCAGGCCGCCTCGATATTCGGCGCCTGCGGTCTGTCGCTGCTGACGGTTTTGTTTGCCGCTTTGCCGGCGGTGCTGATTTCCCCCTGCCCGCGGCGGGAAAAAACGATTGCCGCCGTAGTTATCTGCACCGTCCCCGTCTTTCTTTTTGCATATGGCGCGGCGCGGCTTGCCCGCTATCCGGATGACGATTTTTCGGAAACAAAACTGCGGATCGTGCAGCCCTCCATTCCCCAACGGATAAAATGGCAACGGGAAAGCCTGCAACAAAATCTGCAAACCTATATTGAGATGTCGCAAACCGGAAAGGAAGAAAACGCGCCGCAAATGGTTATCTGGGGTGAGACGGCCAACCCTTTTGCCATTAGCCTCAACCCCGAACTGCTCGACATTCTGCTAACAGCCGTGCCGACCGACGGATATCTTGTCACCGGCACGCTGGACTACGCCTTTGACGGCGAAAAAATGCGTCCTGTCAACGCCATGCAGGCCTTTGACCGCTACGGCATCTACACCGCCTACGGCAAGTCGCATCTGGTTCCTTTCGGCGAATATATTCCCCTGCGCCGCCTGCTGCCGGAAAGCCTGAAACCGGTAACCAACGTCATTGCCGACTTCATGCCCGGCAACGGCCCGGAAACTTTCCGCCTGCCGCAGATTCCGCCTTTCGGCGTCGCCATTTGCTACGAAATTATTTTTCCGGCGGCCGTCACCGACCGCAACGACCGGCCGGAATGGCTCTTGAACCTGACCAACGACGGCTGGTACGGCGACAGCGCCGGCCCGCGCCAGCATCTTGTCGCCGCCCGCCTGCGCGCCGTGGAAGAAGGGCTGACGGTGGTGCGCGCCGCCAATTCGGGCATCAGCGCCCTTATTTCCAAAACCGGCGTTGTTCTCAGCGCCCTGCCGCTTAACGAACGCGGCGTACTTGATTTTTATCTACCGCAAAAACTCTCCGTGCCGACGCCTTTTTCGCGCCTGCACAATCTGACGGTCATCATTTTGGCATCCGTTTCCATTGCCGTGGCTGCGCTTCTTTCGCTTGCAAAAAAATCTGCCGTTTGACTTTTTTGCATTTTCATAAAAAAATAAAACGATTTATTGTTGTAAAATTTTAATAAAAGCATTGACACGAACAATTAAAAATTGCATTATGTAGGCAGTAATTTTGAGGAGAAGAATAATGAATACGACAAAATCTAAAAGAACCAGCCGCGGCCGCACGCCGAGCGGACAGCCGAATCCCATTGACGTGCATGTCGGCAACCGCATCCGCCTCCGCCGCACTTTACTCGGCTTTTCGCAGGAAAAACTTGCCGCCCTGCTCGGATTGACTTTTCAACAGGTGCAAAAATACGAACGCGGCAACAATCGGGTCAGCGCCAGCCGCCTGTGGGACATCAGCAATGTCTTAAATGTTCCGGTAGACTTTTTTTACGAAGATATGGACAGAGAAGTTGCTCAGCAAAGTCCGCGCGCTTTCAGCGCACCGGAAACGGCGCTTTATCTGGAAGAACAAAATGACGAAATCGACATGGATCCGATGAAACGACAGGAAACGCTCGAACTGGTTAAGGCATACTACCGCATTCCCAATCGCAAAGCGGCCAAACATCTTTTTGATCTGATTATCACCATGTCCAAATCAACGAGCGGAAAAGACCGTTCTCCGGAAACGGAAGACTGAGCACTGCCCGCTTATACCGAAAGCCGGCGCAAACGACCGGCTTTTCGTTTTGTATATCCTGTCAATTCAAACGGAGTTTTTTTATGCGGCTAAGCGACAAACCTCACTTTTTCGGCCGCCGCGTCGGACGACGTCTGCGGCGGGCAAAATCGGCGCTGCTTGATTCTTTTTTATCCACCGTGGCCGTCGACCCCAAACAACCGCTTGCCTTTGGCTGCAAAACGGAAAAAATTTTTCTCGAAATCGGTTTCGGCGACGGTGCCCATCTGGCCGGCGTGGCTCTTAATCACCCCGAAAACGGTTATATCGGCGCCGAAGTTTTCAAAAACGGCATAGCCAACCTTCTAAGCCTGATAACCGGTGTCAAAGAGGGCGCGGACATTGCCGGCGGCATGGCTCTGGCTCCCGGGCGCAGCGACAACATCCGTGTTTTTGACGACGATATCCGCCTTTTGTTTCCGCTGCTGCCGGACGCCTCCCTTGACGGCGTGTATCTGCTTTTTCCCGATCCGTGGCCGAAAAAGCGCCATGCCGACCGGCGGTTTGTCAACCCCGACAATCTGGCGGAACTTGCCAGAATCTTAAAAAAAGGCGGCCGGTTGCTGATTGCCACCGATCATCCGTTATATAAACGCTGGACCTTAGAACAGATGCGCGGCAACAAAAACTTTCGCTGGACGGCACAATGCGGCAACGATTGGAAACATGAACCGGCCGACTGGGTGCCGACAAAATATCAGCAAAAAGCCGTCCGCGAAGGACGCAGACCCGTTTTTCTGGAATACGAACGTCTCTGATGCGGCCTTTTCCGTCATTTTGCGACGAAACTACGCTTCGGCAAAACAAATTTTTTTGTAATATTCGGTAAAGTTTTGTGTTTTTACTTTACAGCAAAGTCTTTGTAAGCTGGCAACAAATAACAAACATTTTTTATAAAGGACGTTTTACCATGACCAATATTCATCCGACAGCCGTCATCGAAGACGGTGCACAAATTGCCTCCACCGCCGAAATCGGCCCTCTCTGTTATGTCAGCGCTAAAGCCAAAATCGGCGAAAACGTGCGCCTGATTGCCCACGTAACCGTCTTAAATGACACTACCATCGGCGACGGTACAATTGTTTTTCCGGGAGCGGTTTTGGGCGGCGGCCCGCAAGATCACGGCAATGAATTTCGTCCGGAAGCCAAACTCATTATTGGTAAAAACAACATTATCCGCGAAAATGTAACCATGCAATGCGGTACACCTAAAGAGCACTTTACTACCGTAGTCGGCGACGGCGGCATGTTTATGGTCAACAGCCATGTGGCCCACGACTGCGTGGTCGGCAACAATGTCATCATGACCAACAACGCCGTCATCGGTGGTCATGTCCATGTCGGCGACGGCGCCATTCTGGGCGGCAACTGCGCCGTACACCAGTTTTGCCATATCGGTCGCAAGGCCATGATCGGCGGCATGACGGGTATTGCCCGCGACGTTATCCCCTTTGCCATGGTTACCGGCGATCGCGGCAAATTGCGCGGTTTAAACCTCGTTGGCTTAAAGCGCAGCGGCTTTGCCCCTGAGGAAGTCAAAGCCATGACCCGCGCTTATATGTATCTCTTCAAGTCACATGAAGACAATTTTGAAACCCGTGTTGCCAAAGCGGCGGAAAAATATAAAGACGACACCCTGATTATGGAAGTGGTCGATTTTATCAACGAATCTCTCAAAGGACGCCGCAACATTTTGACAGCCGAAGCTTAATGGAAAACAAACAAAAAAAACTGGGCATCGTCGCCGGCGGTGGCAGTTTGCCCCAAAAATTGATTGAGCATTGCCGGCAAACCGGCCGTGAGTTTTTTGCTTTAGCCATTGACGGCAATGCAGACACAAATATCTTTACCGATAACATTCCTCATATCTGGATACGTATCGGTCAGGCCGGTACCGGTTTTAAGCGCTTTCGCGACGAAAAAGTGGAAGAGGTGGTCTTAATCGGCACTATCCGCCGCCCGAGTTTCAAAGAGCTTATTCCCGACATGCGCACCGCCGCTTTTTTTGCCAAAATCGGTGCCAAAGCGCTGGGCGACGACGGCATTTTGCGCGCGCTGGTTAAAGAAATAGAATCCGAAAACATGCGCGTGGTCGGCATCCACGAAGTTATGCGCGAACTGCTGGCCAAAAAAGGCCTGTTCGGACGAGTTAAACCATCCAAAGAAGACGAAATCGACATCCGCCGCGGCGCAGAAGTTGCCTTTGCTTTGGGCAGGCTCGACGTCGGTCAGTCGGTAGTGGTGCAACAGGGGCTCGTCTTGGGTGTGGAGGGCATTGAAGGCACCGACGAACTGATAAAGCGCTGCAGCGGTTATAAACGTAAAGGCAGCGGCGGCGTGCTGGTCAAACTGCGCAAACCCGAACAGGACATGCGCATAGATTTGCCGACCATCGGACTGAGAACCGTGGAAAACGCCAAGGCCTGCGGCTTGAACGGCATTGCCGTACACGCCGGCAACGCACTGGTCGTGGACGAGGCCGAAGTTGTTAAAGCTGCCGACAAAGCCGGTCTGTTCATCGTCGGCATAGAACCGGGAGACTACCTTGAGCAATAATATAAAAATTTATCTGATTGCCGGTGAACCCTCCGGCGACGCTTTGGGCGCCCGACTGATGCGCGCCTTAAAACGCAAAACAAACGGCAAAATCGAATTTTTCGGCATCGGCGGCGATACCATGGAAAAAGAAGGCCTGCGCTCGCTGTTTGACATTTCCGAGCTGGCCATTATGGGGCTGTGCGAGGTTATTCCGAGCATTCCGCGCGTCTTGAAAAGAATAAACCAGACGGTGGAAGACATTGTCCGCCTCCGCCCGGACGCGGTTGTTTCCATCGACAGCTGGAGTTTCGGCAGCCGCGTGCAAAAAAAACTGCGCGCAAAAAAACTCGGCATTCCGCAAATTCACTATGTAGCGCCGCAGGTTTGGGCATGGAAGAAAAAGCGCGCCCGCACCATGCATAAATATGTCGACCGCCTGCTGACGCTTTTGCCGCAGGAGCCGAAATATTTTACCCCATACGGTCTCAAAACCGATTTTGTCGGCCATCCGGTTATCGAAAGCCCGGTGGCAACGGCCGACAAACAGGCTTTTCGCAAAAAATATCAAATCGGCGAAGATAAAAAAATCATAGCGATTCTTCCCGGCTCGCGGCATAACGAAGTCGCCCGCCTGCTGCCGGTGTTTCTGGAAGCGGCGCAGATTCTGCATACGGAACACCCCGAGCTGATGTTTGTCATTCCGGCGGTAAAAACCGTTGTCGCCCGCATCAGAGAAATATTAAAAACCTCTTCCCTGCCGGTATTGGTGGTCGAAGGCGAAGAAGACAGGCATAACGCCATGTGCGCCTCGAGCGCCGCCATTGCCGCCTCGGGCACGGTGGCGCTGGAACTGGCCATCGCCGAAGTGCCGCACATCATCGGCTACCGCGTGGCACCGCTGACCGCGCTGATGGTCAGACATTTGTTGCACATCCAGTTTGTCAACCTCTCAAACATTCTGCTCGGTCGCGAAATTGTCCCCGAATTGTTGCAGGAACGCTGCACACCCGGCAATATCGTCCTTTACATCAACCGTTTTCTGAAACAGGACAGACTCTATCGCTACCAACAGGAAGGTTTCAAAAAAGTGCAGAAAATTTTGGGACTCGGCGAACAAAAACCAAGCGAAAAGGCGGCCGACATCATTCTTGAAGCCGCCGCCCGCCGATAAACGCCGATTTTCCGATAACTGTCGGTTCTTTTCACTCACCGCCCGCAACCGACGGGCGGTTTCTTTTCGGAGTGAGTGTTTTTCTATGCTTCTTCCCTTTCCTTTGGTGTCGCGGAAAAAGTCGTCCGATTGTCGCCGCCGTTGATGTCCCGTTCGCGCTCGCGGTTGCTTTCGTCCACGGCTTCTTCAATCCGCGCCTTAACCTGCAGCGGATCTTTCACGTCCACAAACTCGGCCTTGGCGCTCCCGGTACCGGAAAACAAAATATTGCCATAACCGAACACCCTGCCCCAAAACGTCTGCTTAACCTGAATGGACTCTATGCGCTCCACTTTGATTTCTTCCGTCTTAATGGAAATGATACCGGTTTTGTAAACCACGCGCCGGTTGGTGCATATCATCTCCGTCAGATGCAGCGACAGGTAGAGCAAAAAAGGATACACGCCCGCAACCACGCCCATCAACAGCAAAGCCACGGTCATATCCGGCTGTTTGTCAAGCCAGGCCGTAAAGGCCAGCGAAAAAGAAACCAGAGCGACCACGCCCAAAGTGGCAAACATAAAATAAAACCACAGCCACCTTATCCAGTGATATTGAGCTTCAACCTTAATTTCTTCGTCCTTGGTCATCGTTCCCAGAACATAGCCGTTTTTTGTAAACATGTCATTTTCTCCAAAAATTTCTGGTAAAGACCACCAGAACGGTTAATATTTCCAGACGGCCGAGCAGCATGGTCGCACTCAGACAATCCTTGGCCGCCCCGGACATCCATCCGTAGTTTCCGCTGGGTCCGATAGAAGCGACAATTCCCGGGCCGGAATTGCTGATACAGGCCACCACGGCGGAAAACGCCGTGGCAAAATCGAGTCCCAAAAAGGCAAGCACCAACGTTGAGGCAAATATCGTCACAAAAAACGCCAGCACCAACACCAGAACCGAAGATACGGCCGCAGGCGAAATGGTATATTGCTTAACCTTTACCGGCACCACCCGGTTGGGGTCGACGGCCGTCGCGAGAGACTGCTTCATATAAGCCCACACCACCTGCCAACGGAATATTTTGATGGAACCGGAGGTAGACCCCGTGCAGCCGCCGGTTAACGCAAAAATAATAAACAGGGTTTGGAAGACAACGCCCCACGTCAGATAATCCATCGACGTCAGGCCGGTACTGGTCACGATGGAAATAATATTAAACGAAGCATAACGCAAAGCCGTCCAAAAGCTCTCATAGGTTCCGCGGAAAACAAGCAAAAGCGAACTGCCGATAATATAAAAGGCCAAAACCTTGAGAAAGCTCACCACCTGCTCGGTGCGCAGCGACTGGCGGAATTTGTTCTGCAACAAAACAATATAAAAAGTCATCGGCAGCGCGCCCAAAACCATAAATACGGAAATAACCGCTTCGATATAAGCATTATTATAAAACAGGATAGACTGATTTTTGGTGGAAAATCCGGCCGTTGAAATGGTCGACATGGCATGGTTGACGGCGTCGAACCAGTCCATCCCCGCCCAGTAGAGACAAACCGCGCACAAACTGCACAAAAAGAAATATACCACAAAGATACGTTTGGCGATATAATGAAATTTCGGCATAAACTTATCGACAAAATCCGAATTTTCGCGCTGAAACATCTGCATGCCGCCGATCCCCAAAAAAGGAAGCAAAGCCACGGCAAACATCACGATGCCCGCGCCGCCCATGGCCGTCAGCATGGAGCGCCACAGCAAAACGGCTTTCGGCTGCCCCTCAATGTCCGTTAAAATCGTCGCCCCGGTGGTCGACAGGCCGGAAATGGATTCAAACAAAGCGTCATGAAAATTGTCGGTCGTTCCGTAAAGCATGAACGGCACCGCCGCCAACAAAGAGATAATCACCCAGCTGCCGGTTGTCAGCAGATATCCCTGGCGGATGCTGATGTTTTCCACCGGCGCGCGGTTGGAAAGAAACAAAGACAAGCCGATAAACAGGCACATCAAGGCAGAAGTCAGAAACGGCGACCACGACACCGAAGTAACGTATATGTCATAACCGGCGGCAATCAGCATGGCTCCGCCCAAAATGCTGATAAAATAGCCGTTAATCATCAAAACCAGCTGCCACATCGCGCTTACATATCCTGCTCGAGCACAACTCTGTCCGCAAAACCGCGGTCAACCAGCACTTCGTTAATGCTGACATCGCCGGCAAAGCACTCGCCGGTCGCCACGTCGTCGGCGGTATAGGCCAAAATCCGGCAACTCACCGTTTCCCCCTCAAGGGCATCGCGCAGAAAGGCGGTTGCCTTTGCCCCGCGAACCGTGCGCGGCGACGAATATATGCCGTAAAGGAACAAATAGGTGCCGTTCACTTCCAGCTCATTGGCATTGTGCACCAGCACTTTGCCCGAAACCATGACCGGCTTCTCCAGATAGCGCAAAACGTCGCTTTCTTTGCTCACTGTTTTTTTGAACACAACCGGTTCTTTGGCGACGGGCTCAACCTGCTGCGAAGGAGGCACGGCAGGCGTGTCGTCTTTCGGCATCAACGGTTCGGGCGGAGTTACCTCCACCACGTCGGCAGCCTCTTCGCGCAGCACGTCCACCCGTTGCGGCCGGTTGCCCGCGGCGGCGGCGCGGAACATCTGCCGCCGCACTTCCCGATGGTCGCGCTTCACTTCAACCAGCCGATCCGTCCCTTTGGCCGGTTCGGAACTAAGAACGGGGATTTTATCGACCAGAGCGGAAAATTTATCGGAAACATCGGAAAGCTTGTCGGCATTGAATTTTTTGATTTTTTCGGCATACCAGAGATGTACCTCGGTAAATTTTATCCCCCGATACATGGGAACGGCGTACAGAATCGCAGCCGGCAGAAGGAATATAAACAACAACCCTATCGGTTTGCGGAACGGATAGGTTAAAAACATAACCGTTTTGTGGATGGCTGCACCCCAGCCGCTCGGCGAACGCAAATCGTCGTCTTTTTTCTTTTTTCCGAACATCTTTTGTTTTCCTGCCCGTTAAATGTCTTCTTTTTCTAGCTTAACGCCAAACAAATAAATTTCAAGCAAAAAGCTCCGTCAGCGCACGGCTTTGACAATAAAATCCGGCAAACTTTCAAGCGCGGAGGCGCCGGCCGCCCCTTTATGGCCGCCGCCGCCGAAGCGGGCGGCAATTTTGGAAACGTCCACGTTTTCTCTTGCAGAATAAAAAGAAAGATTCCACCGCCGGTCTTTGTTCATATAAAAATTTATCATCACGTCGTAAGCGGCAATATTGTCATAAGTATCAAAAAAAGACGACCGCCCTTGCGGCATATTGGCGCAAATGCATTTCAGCCCGTCAATTTCCGTCTCGAACGCCATGCTGCGCACCAGACGATAGTTGCGGATATTTATCCAGTCCAGAATCCGCCGTCCTTCGTCCACCATTTTATCAATATCAATCCGACCGGCAAACAGCTCCGGCCAAACGGCGTCGTCGGGCATATTCTGGCCGTGAGCCTGCATGGCATATTCAAAAGGCTGCACCCGCGGATCGCGCAAGTCAAAAACATCGTGCTTGCCCAACAGCTCCAGCCCTTCGGGCAGCTTTTGCCCGGGATAAAAATATTCCCAGGCCAGCACGGAAGCCGCCGTACCTATGCGGCGCAGGCCTTTAATCGGTTTTTCTCCGGCGGCAAGCAACGCTTCGTATTCACTAATAACCGACGCATGGTGATCGATCCAGATAAAGTCGATTTTTCTGCTCAGTTCAAACATATACGCCACCGGCAGGGCAAAATCGCAAACCACCACCAGTTCGTGACGCTCGATTTCTTCACGGGGAATGGGCATGTCGTGGTTGAGCCCGAGCAGGCTGATTTGCGGATACACGCTTTTTACAACGGCTCCGGAAGCTTTGCCGTCATGGTCGGCAATATGATAGATGCACAACATGTTGTCTTCTCCTTTGCTTAAAAATAAATGCTCATACCGTCATAAGCCGGTTCCACATGGGCAGGCGTGGCGCGGTTGACGGCGTCATAATCACATTCTATGGCCATATGGTTGATAAGGGCGCGTTCGGGGCGAACCCTTGCGATATCGTCCAAAATTTCCGCCAGCGAGGCGTGATATTTTCCGCCTTCGGGAGTGGTCAGCGGCACGATCATCAGTTTTGTCGGGCGCCGGATATGTTCAAAGGCCTCTTCGTCAATCTGCCGATAGTCGGCGATATAAACAATTTCGCCGTCGTTAAACAGATAGCCGGTTGTCGGCATGTTATGCCCGAGCAGCCTGATCGGCGTAATTTTCAACCGACCGACAACAAACGGCTGATACGGCTCAACAACATTGGCCACAAGGCTCGGTCTGGCGGCAACGTTGTTGGCGCGTTCGCGGTCGGCCAGAAGATAGGAAAAACGTTCTTTGATAACGGCGGTTGTTTCTTCCGACGCATAAAAATTGAGGCTTGAAAGCTCCGCCCGGTTGATTTCCCGAAGTTCGTCTATTCCGTGCAGATGATCGGCATGGGCATGGGTATACAAAATCCCGTCCAGATGACGAATGCCCGATGTCAGAAGCTGCAAACGCAAATCCGGCGAAGTGTCGATTAAAACCCGCGTATTGTCATATTCCACGCAAACCCCCGTTCGACTGCGGCGGTTTTTGGGATTGTCGGGTCTGCAGTTTCCCCAGCCGCCGGCCACCGACGGCACCCCCGGAGCGGCGCCGCTGCCGAGCACAGTCAATTTATACATTAAAAGTCATACCTCCCTTTGTCACTTGCTTTGCGAAACAGGCGGTAAAAGTTTTCGGAAGTCGCTTTGGCAATTTCCTCAAACGAAAGATTTTTCACCTGCGCCAGTTTTTCCGCCACATAGCGCACATTGGCCGGTTCGTTGCGATGACCGCGGAGCGGCACCGGCGCCAGAAAAGGCGAATCCGTTTCCACCAGCAGCCGATCCGTCGGCAAACCGGCAAAGATTTCGCGCAGCTCGCCGCTTTTGTTAAAAGTTATCATTCCCGAGGCGGAAATATAAAAACCGATGGACAGAGCAAATTCGGCAAGCCTCGCGGAGCCGGAAAAACAATGCAGCTCGCCGGTAAAAGGTTTTTCCCGATAATATTCGTCCAGCATGGCAATGGTATCGTCGTCGGCGTCGCGGGTATGGATAATCAGCGGCAGCCCCGTTTCCTGCGCGGCTTTGATATGTTCGGCAAAAACTTTCCGCTGGTTTTCCACGCTGCTGTAATCATAATAGTAATCCAGCCCGCATTCGCCGATGGCCACCACTTTTTTATGGCCGGTTGCGTCGACAAGCCTTGCCGCCGTCAGCTCCGTAAACTCGTCGGCGTTGTGCGGATGGACGCCCGCCGCCGTATAGATAAACGGATAGCGGGCGGAAAGCTCCAGCTGATCGGCCAGCGTTTCGATGCTGTTGCCGGCATTAAGCGCCGCCGTTACGCCGTTTTCCTTCATATTGGCGATAATCTCGTCCAAATCGTCTTCAAAATCGTTGTAGTCCAGATGACAATGGCTGTCGACCAGCATTTTTTCCTCCGCTTTACATAACCTTGCACAAATTGCCGAGAATGTTAATCAGGGCTTCCTTTTTATCCATGTTCAGGCTTTGCACCTGTCGCAGGGTTCTAACCGCCTCTTCCCAGGCGCGCGCCGTATCTTCCGCATTGCGGGAGCGCAAAACATGATCGGAATAAAATTTCAGCACCAGCTCCGCCGCCAGATTAAAATTTTCTTCCGACGACGACGCCGCTTCCGCCCAGGCAAGCATATCCTTCAGCCGGCAGCGCTCGCCGGCTTCGGCCAAAGCGCACAGGTTCCGATAATATTTCACGGCGCCGCAATCGGCATAATTCAGAGCCTGACCGATACTGCCCGCCGACAAAGCCGCCGTTTCCCGCACGGTTTGTTCATCAAGCTCGGGACGATAACGCCGCATCAGGCTTGCCACCGTGTTTTCGGGCAGCGGCTTCAGTTGCAGCCGGGCGCAACGTGAACGAACGGTCGGCAAAAGCCTCTCGGGATTATGACTGATAAGCAGCAGCACGCTTTTTGCGGGCGGTTCTTCCAAAATTTTCAAAATGGCATTGGCGCTGGCCGTATTCATGTCGTCTATGCTGTCAACGATAACCGTCCGCCACCCGCCGTTGGCCGATTTTTTGGCCAGAAAATCGTTAATCGTGCGAACGTCGTCTATCCGGATAACCGCCGACCGGCGCAAAGTTTTCAACTCGTTTTCATCAAGAGCCGCGCCTTCTTTTACGGCTTTCAACACCTTTTTGCGGTCGGTATCGATAAAATCGCGCTCCACAACCTTAAAATCCGGATGCGCACCGGCCGTAATCTGAGCATTGACGGCGCTTTGCGGATTGGTGGCCAGACCGGCGGCAACACCTCCCTGCCCTCTTTCCGCTTCCGCCAGCAAAAACCGCGCGAAACGATAGGCAAGCGTAGCTTTGCCTATCCCTTTTGCGCCGCAGATAAGCCACGAATTGTGCAGTTTGCCGGCATTATACGCGTTAAGCAGAATTTTTTCCGCCTCCTCCTGTCCGGCCAGGTACATATTGTTTTTCGGGGTAATACTTTCTCCGTCGGGCATTATCTGTCGAGCAGCCTTTCTTCTGTTGTTTTTACGATGTCAAGATACAGTTCTTCCATGCTTTTGTCGGCGTCAAGAACGACATAACGCGGCGCCGTGCGGGCAATTTCCAAAAAGCCGCGGCGCAGATTGTTATGAAAAGCCAGCTCCTTTTGTTCAAAACGAATCTCTTTCTCCGCCGCCGTCTCATTTCGCTGCAGGGAACGCGCCAGCCCCTTTTGCGGATCTATGTCCAGAACAATCGTCAAATCCGGATAAAAATCGCCCACCGCAATGCGATAAAGGGCATCCATCACTTCTTTTTTAATGCGCCCGCCGTAACCGTAGCATTGATAAGCCGTGGTTGAATCGGCAAAACGGTCGCTTATCACCCATTTGCCGGCGGCAAGAGCGGGCAGCACTTTCTGCTGCAGATGCATGCGCCGGTCGGCATAATAGAGCAATGTCTCCGCCAACGGGTCGAGCTTGTCGGGGTCGCCGGTGCACAAAACTTTGCGCAATTCTCGCCCGACTTCCGTCCCGCCCGGCTCCTTGGTTACCACAACATCTTTGCCGCAGCTCCGCAAATATTCCGCCAGCAGGGGAATCTGAGTTGTTTTGCCGGTGCCTTCGCCACCCTCAAAAGTAATAAAGCAGCCTTTTGTCATCTATTCGGCTCCGAAGAGAAAATATTTTATATTGCTCAATATTCTTCCCCAAAAACCGAGTTTATGAACGCTGTGATCGGCCACCAGCGGAACCGTCTTCACCTCGCCGCCGGGAATCTCTATTTTAACCTCTCCCAGCTTTTGCCCCTGCTCTATCGGCGCTTTGACCGGCTTGTCGTAGACGGCCGTCAGTTTAACATCCGCCGCCTGATTGCGGGCAAGCGTCAACACCACGTCGTCTTCAACAATCAGGTCTATTTTATCTTCCGCCCCCATATACACAGGCACGTCCACAATCCGTTGGAACGACTTGAAAATTTCATAATTATCAAATTCGCGGAACCCCCAGTTCATCAGTTTTTCCGCTTCTTCGGAACGTTCCTTGTTGCTTTTTAAGCCCGTCATCACGCCTATCAGCCGGCGACCGTCGCGCTTGACCGACGCCGTCAGGCAAAAGCCAGCCTCCGCCGTATGTCCGGTTTTCAGACCGTCGGCGTCCGGCATGGAATACAGCAGCGGATTGCGGTTGCCCTGCAAAATGTTGTTGTAGGTAAAGCTCTTTTCCGAAAAAACGGAATAATATTCCGGAAAATCGCGGATAATCGCCCGCGCGAGCACAGCCAGATCTTCGACCGACATCCGGTGGTCGGGATGCGGCAAGCCGGTGGAATTGGCAAAATGAGAATTTTTCAGTCCCATTTTTTTGGCCGTTTCGTTCATCATCACGGCAAAATTTTCTTCCGATCCGGCAATGTTTTCTGCCGCCACGATACAGGCGTCGTTACCCGACTGGATAATTATTCCCTTAATCAGTTTTTCCACCGTCACCTTGTCGCCGACAGGCAAAAACATGGTGGAGCCGCCGCTTTTGGCGCCGCCTTTGCGCCACGCGTTTTCGCTTACCGTAAACACGTCTTCAAGCGACAACGACCCGTCTTTCAGCTTGCCAAACAAAATATAAACCGTCATCAGCTTGCTCATCGAAGCGGGCGCTACCGGTACGAAAGCATCTTTGGCATACAGATATTCGCCCGTATCATAATCCATCAGAATTGCATTTTTGGCTTTTATTTCCAATGCCACCGCCGAAAAAGCAAACAATGCGGTTGCAGCGAAAATCGGCAGAGATTTGATATAAGTGTTCATTTTTTTCCTCTAGTTTTCAACAACATGCGCGGCAGGAATGCCGAAATTTCTAACCTGTGACTGAGTGACCACGGCTTCTTCATAATAGTCATAAGGGCCGATACGGACGCGATAGAACAAACGCCCGCCGACTTCGGCTTCCTGAATATGCGTCTGTCCGAAATCCGCCAGTCTGGCGGCAAGCCCCGCCGCCGAATTATAGCTGGCAAAAGCGCCCGCCTGCACATAATAGCCTCCGGGCAGGCTGTCTTGCGCCGGGGTTCCTCCGTCGCCGTAATCCGGCGCCGGTTCAACAGCCGGAGCGGCGGCCAGCGGCGGAACTTCCTCGCCGATATTGCCGGCAACAACACGGGTGGTCGGCGCGGCGGCGGCATACGCCGACGAACTTTTTCCGGTCAGCGCGGCTTTCAGGTTTTTGCTTTCCTTTTCCATAATTTCCACCCGCACTTTGGCCGTGCCTTTTTCCAAAAAGCCGAGCAGCTGCGCCACTTTTTTGGAAACGTCGATTATCCGGTTGCGGGCATAGGGACCGCGGTCGTTCACTCGGACGATAAGCGACCGCCCGTTTTCCAGATTGGTAACACGGACAATGGACGGCATCGGCAGAGTGCGATGCGCCGCCGTTAAGCTGTGCATGTCATATTTTTCACCGTTGGCGGTTCGTTTGGCGTGAAAATCCGGCCCGTACCAGGAAGCAATGCCGACTTCGGAATAAGAATAATCCTCTTTCGGATAATACCAGCGGCCAAGGATTTTATAAGGATTGCCGACTTTATAGGTACCGCCGCGGCTCTTGATAGCGGAAGCCTGTTTTTCCGGCGGATCGGTCACCACGGGAGCAGCCGTTTCGCAACCGCTCAGCAAAAGCAGCGCAAGACAGCACATCCCGGGTATCAGTTTGCTAAACTTCATATTAAACAAATTCCTCAATCAATTCAGCAAAACATGTTATACTATTTTTTTTTGCGCGTAAAGCACATATTTTAAGAAATTCCGAACACTTTTTGCCCCCGTTTTCGGAAATAAAAAATCATCGGCAAACAAAAAATCTCCCCGTCCGTTAGGCGGACGAAGAGATTTTAATGTTTGTCGACGAGCATCGGTCAACGGCGGGCAAACTTGCCTGTTTTTTTACGCCTTTTTTCCCTTTCGCTTTCCCTCATGCTGCCGTTGAAAGGCGGCAAGTAGGGAACAAGCTCGTTATTGAACTTCATGTTGACGCGCCAACCGTGCAAATCCTGAGGATTGGGCTCGGCGGCATTGCGCTCGGCGCGGATGGCCATAAATTCGTCAATCGGCACATAATCGGGCATGTCATCCGATCTTGCAGTCAGCGTATGCGGCACATAGGTCATGCGCGGCATCAGAGCCTGAGCAAGCAGACCGTTGACCGGTCCGGCAAAATGAACCTCTGCTCCGCCGCCTTTCCTGTCCTCTATCAGATACGAATAGCCGCTGCATGCCGTTATAATCTGCATATAACCGGGGCCGGTCGTTATCTCTGTCCGATTGGAAGGGTTGTCCGTTTCCGTAAGCGCCAGACGGTTTGTCACATCTTTGTTTTTTTCAACATTCCAGCGGCGACCGTCGCCTTTTTCGATTTTGTAGAGCAAAACTTTTACATTCTGCGTAATCTCAAAACGAAAATAACACTGGATAAAATCTTTCTTTTCCATACTCTAATAGTTTAAATAATTCATTGATGACGTCAGTATAACCAGCTTTGACAGAAAAAGCAAGCATTTTTGTCAAATTCTGACAATATTTTTACTGACATATAATTTAATGGCGGCTATTTATAAGAGAAAGCCCCCGAGCGGGGGCTTTCGTTGTGAGTGGCGCTGTGGCTGTCGGTTATCTTCGGGCTGATGTTCCAGTTTCCGCTGATAACATACGCCTTGATCCGTTCGGAAATAACGACTTATGAGGCGGTGAAGGAAAAACGCTCTTACATTTTTGTCGGCATCCTGATCGTGGCCGCAGTTTTAACGCCGCCGGGTGTCGTCAGCCAGCTGATGCTCTCCATTCCGACGTACCTGCTGTTTGAAGCGGGGCTTTTTGCTGCTGGGCGCAAAAAAACACGTTAATGAACAAACCTTTGCCGCAAGAGTTCATCCGGAAAATTTGGATAAACTAAATACATATAATAATGACCTTAAAAAACCGAACGTTAAATATCATTAATAAATTAAATCCGTATTTGTTTCTAAAATCAATTGAATGGTGACAGTCCAACCAATTAAGCAAGATTTAGAATTATTAGTTTTATACTCATTTCACGGCACTTATTTGCAGGTATTTCCAACACATCTGTATCTTTGGACTAGTCTCTTGCTGATAATCGAAGCCTTGTTTTAAGAATCCGATTGTCAGTGTGAGCCTATTTGTGTTAATAAAATTCCCGTTATTCCAGCAAACGCCATGGCAATCTATGAAACTTTCTCTTCCTGCAATCAAAGTATTCAGATTATAACCGACTTTACTATTCGGAAATATCTATTTATAAAACCCTTTATATTCCTCAAACCTTATTTTAGCAATTTCATCTTGTGACAACGTTTTTTTCTCCGACCACCACGACGGTCTTTCGGCTTTCCGTACGGCTGCGTCCAAACGATCTGCTTTATCTGCTAAAAGATCCCTGTTTTCTTCTTTTTCTGCTTCTCGTTCCCAGGTTTTTTCTTGCCCTTCATAATCGCCTCTTTCTATTAGGGACGCAATTTTTAAATGGACAAATTCTTTTGGCAAAAGCGGCTGTTTGTTATATTTCAAAGGTGTAAAAGAATCCACACAGTTGCGTGTTTCTGCTTCCCTCTTAAACGCCTCTTCCAGCAACGTCTCTATTTCTTCATGGGTTTTACCTATAATGTCTTTGGTTTTTAGATACTCCGAATTCTCTAAAAAAACATCACACCGAGAATCGCTTTCATCTTCAACAACTACATCAATAGCTTTTCCGTCTTTATACTTTATATGCAATGTTTCCACATTTCCATAGTCTTCGTCACACTCCGGATCAAAAATAATATAACTCGTATATTCCGTATTTGCTTTTTTGTCCATAGTCTTTTTCTCCTTGGCTAAATAAATACTATAAATCTGCATATAATAATATTATATGTATTATATTAATTTTGTCAACATTTTAAGCAAGAGTTTTTACATATTTCTTATGTGGAGATTTTACTCTAAAATATATTTTACAGGCTTTATTATGGACAATATTTTTGTATCAAAGGAAGGTTGATTTTTATTGTAATAGTTTTTCATTTTTATTTTTTTTGAAATTGCTGTTTTCATCGATATAAGTTTTATCCGGATAAGTTGCCATTTCTTCAAACAAGCGGATTTGCTTGTCAATTGTTTTACCGACAGTCAACTTTTTACTAAGTCGTTAAATCGCTACCATAAAGATTATTTTGCCATTTCTTTACGGCATCGTTCATAATCTCATCATGATTTTCCCGTTAAATTTTTTTCACAATATTTGTTTGCACATACAAATCCGGTTTGTTAAACTTTCTAAAAGAAAACCTTAAAATACCGAGGAAACAACATGAAAAAAAATATTTTTACTTTTGAGTTTAGTTGTGATTATTTCCGCAAATGTTCAGGCAGAGGAAAATGTATCTGCAGAAATTGATACGTCACAAAAAATTAAGCAGGAAGTTGAAAAATACAAAAAAGAATGTTCCGAAAAAGCGTATCCGAATGATTACACGGACCATGTTTATGCGCTCATAGATGATTCTTTAAAATACGCAAATCAAAAATATCATCAATGTATAAAAAGCATAATTATTGAAAAAAGCAAAATAATTTTCCCTAAAAAAGAAAGCGAACAGATGATTCAATTTCTGAATGAATTTGAAAAAGGCATTTTAGGTTTTTATTGGATTTTATATAATACAGAAGATAATGGATACATCGGTCGCCAACAGAATGATGCCGCTATGGGACGTTATTATGAACAAATTTTAGAGGACATCATTCTGTATGAGCAAAATCTTCAGTATTACTAACGATACTGTTTTAATAATTCCAGTGTTTTACGCCTTTCATTTTGAAATCGTTTTTTTACACCATCTTTTATATCTTGAGGACTGCTTTTAAAATGATGATTAACATCACTTCTCTCATTATAAATTTGGTTGATTATTTCTTCATCGCTTAATGTTGATATATCGGTATTACTTCCAAACCTCCGATGCATTACATGAGCCGCCCCTCCTTCACCATGTTGAGTTGCAGTCGAGTACAATACATCTCTGATGACAGGAGATCTATCCTCTAAATCTAATCCTTTTATATCGCTGATGCGGCGCAGTGCGGGATCTAATTTCTTAGCAAGTTGACGAGCTTGTTGAAATGTATTTCTCAATCCAAAGCTCTCAGTTCTTTCCATGTCTGTTCACACTGACTTTTAGA
>CALXRS010000010.1 GCA_944390915.1 uncultured Alphaproteobacteria bacterium | reverse complement strand
TGGCAGGGGCAGTAAGATTCGAACTCACGACCCTCGGTTTTGGAGACCGATGCTCTACCAACTGAGCTATACCCCTACAAAATCTTCCCGATTTATATAGTATAAAAAAACATAAATCAAGTATTTTTTTCAACTCCTTGCAAACATTGCGTTTGCGGCGTTTAAGCTTGCTCGTAAATTCCTTGTCTTTCTCCCGGCATCTGCATTTCCCGTTTTGATTTAAGCATTCGTGCGTCAGGGTTTGACGTGTCGGCGTGATATGCTCTTATGTAATTTGACAAAAAGTGTGTTTTCTACAAAGGCAGCTTAAATGGATAAAAATCGCTATCATATTTCTTTTGTTATTCAATCTTATTTGGAAGAGTTGGATTACAGATGCCAAAAACAGGGTGAACCGTTGGGGCTTTCAACCGGTATAAAAGCGCTTGACGATAAATTGGGCGGACTGCGGGGCGGGGAGGTTGTTTTGCTCGGCTCCCGACCGGCGATGGGCAAAACATCTTTTGCAATTCATCTTTCCCATAAAACAGCAAAATCATTTTTAGAAGGAAAAGAGGCAAACCCAAACGGCGCAAAATGCGTTTTGTATTTTAGTATGGAAATGCCGTCTCTGTTCTGGGTTCAACGGCTGATGGCCGCAGATTTTCCCGATGTTCCCGCCTGGAGATTAAGAAATTTCGAGTATGGTTCTCAGTCTTGCGGGGAATTTGAAAAAGTGGCAAATGCAGGAAGAAAGCTTGAAAAATTGCCGATTTGTATATGCGATGACACGGCATTGTCGATTGATGGCATAAAAGATAAAATAAAGGAAATTAGTCAGTATTCCGCAATCGGTTTTATAATTATCGATTATTTGCAACTGCTTTATACGGAAAATTGTTCGGCTCCCAATTGGGGCGATGCCGTTATGCGGGAATTAAAAAGCATAGCCGCAAAGCTTAACATCCCCATATTGGTTTTATCTCAATTAAACAGAAAAGTTGACGCGCGCGAAGACAAACGCCCTCTGTGGTCCGATATCAGGGAAATTTGTCCGAAAGGAATTGCGCAAATTGATAAGATACTGTTTTTGTATCGGGAAAGTTATTACCTGCGGCATGAAGAGCCTAAGAAGGAAAACAACGAAACGGAAAAACATTTCCAAAAACGCATGGCAAAATGGGAAAAAAGATATCGGCAGGTTCAAAACGAATGTACCGTCATTATTGCCAAAAACAGACGGGGAACAACGGGCTCCGTTAAATGTTTTTTTGATGCGGGCGCGGGGAAATTTGACAATTGGGAATGTCCGGAATATGATATGTTGCCTTAGACGGAAAGAAGTCTTAAATCCGTCTTTGCCGTTCAAAAGGAGCAAAACCACGTTGCAGAAAATCATCAATGCCGTTGCCGCGGCGGTCGCGCTGATTTTTGTGCTGGCAACTGTCGTCGGTACAGCTTTTCATTTTTATTTTCGGGCAGCCATTGCCGGCGGCGGTTTCCGACTGCACGTATATTGGCCGCTTGTGGCTATGGTGCTTGTTTTGGCGGCGGTGTGCGGCGGCGCGCTTGCCGTTCGGTTTTTCCGCGGAAAAAAATAGCCCGACGGGGCAATTCTTGAAAAAATGTGTTGCAATCTTTTGCGTTATAGTTTATGTTGCTGAAAAATCAGGCAGTATATGCTCTTTGATATGTTTTTCCGTGTATAAATCAAAGCGCAAAATCCGCCTGTGTTGGCAAAAAAACAATGTATTAGAGAATGGATGAAGTTGATGGCAAAAGTTAGTCCGGTGCTGTTTTTCCGTCAGGTGAAACAGGAAGTTAAAAAAGTTACGTGGCCGACCAAAAAGGAAGTGGTGCAAACTTCCGTTATGGTGCTGATTCTGGTGGCGATTGCCGCCGCCTTTTTCTTCTGTGTCGACCAGATTTTCGGCTTTATCGTTAAATTGATTTTTGGTTAGGAGATAGTTGGCAATGGCTGCTCATTGGTATGTCGTACACGTTTATTCCGGTTCGGAAAAAAAGGTTGCCGAATCGCTGCGCGAACAGGCCGTGTTGAAAAATATGGAAGATAAAATTCTTGAAGTGATGGTGCCGACGGAAAATATCGTGGAGATTAAAAAAGGCAACAAAGTCAATTCGGAACGCAAATTTTTCCCGGGCTATGTGTTGGTGAAAATGGAAATGTCCGACGACAGCTGGCATGTGGTAAAAAACACGCCGCGGGTGACCGGTTTCCTCGGGTCGCGCAACAAGCCGCAGGCTATTTCCGACGCCGAGGCGGAACGCATCATCAAGCAGGTGGAAGAAGGTTTTGAACGTCCGCAGACGGTGGTGAATTTTGAAGTCGGCGAGCAGGTGCGCGTTTGCGACGGGCCGTTTGCCTCGTTTATCGGTTTTGTGGAAGACGTTGACGCCGAAAAGTCGCGGCTGAAGCTTTCGGTTTCCATCTTCGGGCGGGCAACGCCGGTTGAACTCGGTTTCAACGAAGTTGAAAAAGTCAATTAATCTTTTGTTCGGCCGCCGTTTAATCGGCGGCTTTTTCATTGAAGCGGAAAAGTTGCATGTTTAAGTCTTTTTTGAACGAATTTAAGAAATTTGCCATGCGCGGCAATGTTATCGACATGGCGGTCGGTATCATTATCGGCGCGGCTTTCGGCAAAATAGTCGACTCGCTGGTTAAAGATATTATCATGCCGCCCGTGGGGCTGCTCATCGGCAGCATGGATTTTTCCAACCTGTTCTTTGTGTTGAAAGACATTCCCGGCCACAGCGGCAGTTATGCTTCGTTGGCGCAGGCGGTCGAAGCCGGGGCAACCACGCTGAACGTCGGCAATTTCCTCAATGCAATCATCAGCTTTACGATTGTTGCCTTTGCCGTGTTTATCCTGATTAAGGGAATTAACAAAGTGGAGGGGTCGATTGTCAAAAAAGAGGCGGCGGCTCCGAAAACCAAAAAATGCCCCTATTGCTGCGAGGATATTCCGCTGGCGGCCACCCGCTGCCCGCATTGCACTTCCGCGCTTGAAGAGGGAAAATCGGCCGCCGTTTCGGCCGCGCCGAAAAAACGCGGGAGAAAAGCAGGGACCGCTGCCGACTGAGATAAAAGCAAAAGCTCGTAGGTCGCTTCGGCCGTTGCGTGTTTGTTTTTTGCTGAATAAAGCAGGCGCCGATTCTGCAAAAGCAAGATTTCTTCTGCCCGGCGTATAAATGCAAGAGCGTGTTTGTTGTGCCAAAGAAATCAAACAAAAAAGCAGGCATCGGATCCTGCTTTTTTGTTTGCAAATACGGAAAAACCGCGTGTCGGAGCGGGGCTTAGGCGCATTCGTTCTCTTCGTTTACGGCCAGAATGACGTCTGTTACCTTCAGCTCGCTGCCCGTTTTCAAAATCAACGCCTCTTCTTCCAAACTGCCGACGTTTATGATGTCTATGCTTCCCGGCCGCAGCTGTGCGAGAATTTCCTCCGGCGCTTCGACGGTCACGCTTTTAACCCCGGTCTTTTGGGACAGATTGGCTTCTGTTTTAGCTTTGCGGATTTCGGCGGTAATTTCCGTTATGATGTCATACAGTTTTTCATGGCGCCTGTCGTCTTGGTCGACGTCCGCCTGCGGCCATCCGCCGGCATGAACGGATTGTCGGTTGTTTACGTCCCAGGGGCGCGTTTGATAAATTTCTTCGGTGATGAAGGGGCAGAAAGGTGCAAAAATCCTTAAAAACAGATCAATCGTTTTCATCAGGGAAGCAATGGCCGATTTTTCACCGTCGGCGTAGGCTCTTTTTTTAACAATTTCCAGATAATTGTCGCAAAAATCCCAAAATCTTTTTTCGATTACCTCAAGTGCGCCGGCGTAGTCGTAGGCTTGCAGAAATTTTGTTGCCTGAGCAATGGTTGCGCTCATCTTGTTTTGCCACGATATATCCGTCGGTTCGCAGATGTATCCGGCATAGTCCGAACAGCCGTTCAGCGCGCTTTTTTCGACGATGTTAAAGACAAATTTGCCGGCGTTAAAGATTTTGTTGACCAGCTTTTTGCCCTGCGCCATAACGTTTTCCTCGAAGGCGGTATCAATACCCAGACGGGCTTTGGCCGCCCAGTAGCGGACGGAATCCGCGCCGTATTTGTCAATCAGATTTTGCGGCGTTACCACGTTGCCTTTGGATTTGGACATTTTTTTGCGATCCGGGTCGAGAATGAACCCGCTTATCAAAATCTCTTTCCAGGGGATTGTGTTTTCGTGCATCAGAGCTTTGGCTATGGTATAAAAAGCCCAGGTGCGAATAATGTCGTGAGCCTGTGGGCGAATGTCAAAGGGCAGGGAAAGCTTGTCGCTGTTGCCGTATGACAAAGCTATTTGCGGCGTTAAGGAAGAAGTTGCCCAAGTGTCCATCACGTCTTTGTCGCCGACAAAACCGTTTGCCTGTCCGCGTTGCTCTTCCGTATATCCCTGCGGCACGTCGGTCATGGGGTCTACCGGCAGCTGAGACTTTTCGGCAATAATCGGGTTGTCGTAATCGGCATTGCCTTTGTCGTCGACTTTATACCATACGGGGAAGGGCACGCCGAAAAAGCGCTGACGGGAAATACACCAGTCCTGATTGAGGCCTTTGACCCATTCTTCGTATCTGGTTTGCATGTGTTGCGGTTTCCATTTTATCTGCCGACCGGCTTCGGTCAACATATCCTTTTTGTCCTGCAGGCGGATGAACCATTGGCGGGAAGTTACGAATTCCAGCGGTTTGTTGCCTTTTTCGTAAAATTTGACCGTATGGGTAATCGGCCGCGGTTCGTCTTTCAGGGCGCCGGCCTCACGGAGCAAACGCACGATGACTTTGCGGGCTTCCCGCGTTTCCAGTCCGGCAATTTCGCGATAGGCGAGGTTGGCCTTGTTGCTGTCCAGCGAAACAAAGGGTTTTTCGCCGAAAGTAATGTCAAGCAGACGTCCGTTTTTGCCGACAATCTGTTTCAGCGGCAGGCCGGAGGCCTTCCACCAGGCAACGTCGGCGGCGTCACCGAAGGTGCAAACCATCATAATGCCCGTTCCCTTGTCTTTTTCGGCATGTTCGGAGGGAATAATCTCAACCGGTGTTTCAAACAGGGGAACGATTGCTTTTTTGCCGAAGAAGCGTTTGTATCTTTCGTCTTCGGGATGGGCGACGATGGCAATGCAGGCCGGCAAAAATTCGGGTCGGGTGGTGGCGATGGTAATATTTTCGTCGCTGTCGGCAAGGCGAAAATTGATGTCGTGGAAAAAACCGGGAATTTCGCGGTCTTCGATTTCGGCCTGAGCAACGGCAGACTGAAAAGTCGTATCCCACATGGTCGGAGATTCTATGGATTTGATAAACCCTTTGTTATATAAGTCGATAAAAGACTCCTGCGAGATTTTGATGCTTTGCCGACCGATGGTGGTATATTTGATGTTCCAGTCATAGGAGTGGCCGATGTTTTTGAAGACGTTTTCAAAAACGCTTTCGTCGGCGGCGGTCAGCTGTTCGCAGGCTTCGATAAAATTTTTGCGGGAAACATGTTTGCGCGGCGTTTCGTCTTTTTCGTCGTGCGTAAATTTCATTTCCGGTTCATAAGGCAAAAGCGGATCGCAGGTGATGTTGAAATAATTTTGTACGCGACGTTCCGTCGGCAGGCCGTTGTCGTCCCAACCGATGGGATAAAAGACGGTTTTGCCGAGCATTCTCTGAAATCGGGCAATAACGTCCGTTTGCGTATAGCTGAAGATATGCCCGATATGCAGCGAGCCGGAAACGGTCGGCGGCGGGGTGTCAATAACAAAGGTTTCTTCCCGCGGGCGGTCGGCGTCATAGGCGTATACGTTGTTTTCCGCCCAAAATTTTTTACATCTTTCTTCCGTTTCGGGCAGGTTGATGCGGTCATCAAGCTTTCTGTTTTCCTTAAATGGCATATTTTTTCTCCGATTTTATTTTGCCTCTGTTATATTTTAGGCAAAACAAAAAGTCAATAGCAGCCTGTATTGCCGGCGACATATCGGCCGCCGGCGAATAACCGTCGCGCCGGCATAGGTCGAATTTTGTTTTGAACATGCTTCGACAAAGCGAACAAACCGGTTAAGAAAAAACAAAGAACCGTCGTTTTTTAGGGAAGGCGAATAACAAAAATCAGCCGGCCGCGTCATAAACTTTTTTCTTTAGCGCTTTGAGCTCTTCGTTTTCCATGGCTTCCGCCAGGCTGCCGAGCTTGACGGCTTCGGTATAAAGGTTGATTTTATAGTTTATTTTTTCCATATATTTTTGCAGCTGCCGCAACTGGTTTTCCAGATTTTGTTTTTGCTGCTTAAACATGTTCAGCCTGAGTTCCAGCGTGCCGTCGCCCTCGCGGTTCCAGTCGATATATTGGCGGATGTCTTTTAGGGGCATGCCAACTCCTTTCAGGCATTCGATGAGCTCCAGCCAGCCGATGTCGTCGTCGCTGAAAACGCGCAGTCCGGAGCTGTTTTTGCGGACGAATGGCAACAGGCCTTCTTTTTCGTAATAACGCAGAGTGTGGGTGGTAAGTCCGGTTTTTTTTGCCGCCTGGCCGATGGAATATCCCATTATTTATTCTCCTTTTTAATTTTTTCATCAATGATTTGCAGCAGTTCGTGCAAGTCGTTTTCCCTTACGATGCCGTAAAGAGGAATGGAAAAGGGCGTAAAGCCGCAGTTGTGTTTTTGTAAAAAATTGTATTCGTATTTTATTCCTTCGCGCGGGTGCAAAACAAGAATTTTGTATTTTTTGAACCAGCAGCGGATTTCTTTTTCTTCCGTGCTCTGAATGTCTTGCCAGCGCAGTAGGCGGCAATGGTCAAGCGTGATGCCGTCGTTGTCCGTTGTTGCCAGAGGGTGGCGGATAAGATATTTCCACGCCCAGGCGGCAAGAGAAAAGATAAGCACGCCCCACAGAACCTGCGTTTGCGGCCAATAGAGAATGCACGGGCAGCGGGCGCAGCAGTAGGAAAGGGTGATCAGCAAAGCGGCGTTTAGGATAAGCCAGAGATTTATCGGATTAAAGCGATAGTAAAAAGTTTTGGTTTCAGTCATTTGTTTCCCCCGTTTTTTATATTCTGTTGATATTCTACAAGTTAGAGCTGGCTCTAAGTCAAGATATTTTTTCAAAAAAAATTACCCGTTCTTCGCTGAAACGGAGAACGGGCGGAAAACAGACAAATTGCCGGCAGGATGAGGATGCTGCGGGCGGCGAAAAAGTCAGCAACCGCGGGCAAAGATGCGCTGGTGTTTGTGCAGATAGTGGCGACCGATACGCAGCACGACGCGGAAATAGCCGATGGCGACCACGGCCGAGCCGCCGATCCAGGCAATCGGGCTGGCGTAGCACAAACCGACATAGCCGAATTTGGCGGCCAGCCAGACGGCGGCAAATATCCTCAGCACCAGTTCGGCAATGCTTGAAATCATCGGGATAACCGCGCGTCCCATGCCCTGCAGACTGTTGCGGAAGATGAAAATCTGCCCGAGGAAGAAGTAAAACAGGATGCTGATATGCAGATAGGTTTTGGCAATGTCGATAACATTGTGATGGTCTTCGGAAACAAAAACGGCAATAATGTCGGCGCCGTAGATATACATGACCGCCGCCAGCACAATGCTCAGAGTCAGCGAAATCATGGAACATTGAAAAACCCCGCGGCGGATGCGGCCGATCATGCCGGCGCCGTAGTTTTGGGCCACATAGGTCGCCATGGCCACCCCGAAAGAAACCATCGGCTGAGTGGCCAGCTGCTCAACCCGCAAAGCGGACGTGAAAGCGGCAATGGTATCCGAGCCGAAAGTGTTGCAGACGCTTTGGGTGATGGTGTTGCTGATGGCGATAATCGAGAACTGCACCGCCATCGGCAGAGCCACCGCCAGATGTTGTTTGCAAAAGTCCCGGTTGAGTTTCCAGTCTTCTTTTCGGGGGTGCAGCAGCGGACATTTGACGCCGATGTATATCAGGCAGCAGACAACCGCCGCGCTCATGGCGCAGATGGTGCCGAGCGCCGAACCGACTACCCCCATTCGGAAATAATAGATAAAGACCACGTTAAAGACAATGTTGAGCAAAGTGGTGAAAATGAGAAAATAAAGAGGCGTTTTGCTGTCGCCCAATGCCCGCAAAAAACCCGACAGCAAATTGAAAAACACCATTGTGATGACGCCGTAGGAAATAACGGTGGTAAAACGTTTGGCGTCGGCCAGAATGTCTTCGGGCACATTCATCAGGGTAAACAGGTCGTCGAGGAAGAAAAGCATGGTGGCCGAAGCCGCCAGGGTAAAAACGGTGCTGAGCACGGCCGCCGTCGTCACCGACCGACGCATGCCGCGGTAGTCGTGAGCGCCGAAACGCTGGGCGGTGATGACCGTCAGGCCGTTGGTAAAACCGATACTGACCATGACGAGCATGAAAAACAGCGGTGCGGAAACGCCGACCGCCGCCAGCGCCTTAATGCCTATCAGCCGGCCGACGATGATAATATCGGAAATGCTGTAGAGCTGCTGAAACAAATTGCCAATCAGCAACGGAATCGAAAATTTTATAATCAGCTTTAAGGGCTGTCCCGATGTCATATCCTGCATTTTTGTTTTCCCGATACTATATTTACTGTATTGTCAAAGGGGGTATAAATGATTTACAAAGTTTGTCAAGAGGGTAATATTGCAGCATAAATACGGTTGTAACAAAAATGTAATTTTTATTTTCGGCAAAAAATTTCTATAGTTTACAAATGAGAATTTGGGCAGAAGAAAAAAGGAGCAAAGACAACAATGACATTGGTAAACGATGAAGACTTTTCCGATATGTACATTACGCCTCGCGGGGAGGCTTTTGTGTGGAGCAAACAAACGCCTTTCGGGCTGAAGCCAATTCTTTTTGAAGATTATGCTCAGTTTTTCAGCGAGGTGGAAAAACGCTACAACGGCGAGCCGAGTTATCTGATAATTTATCGCGGATACAACTATCGTGTGGAGCGCACGCTTTCGCTTTACGGCATACAATACTGCGTGCGCAAGATGCCGCGTTCGGTGCCGGATTTCAAAACTCTGGGTTTCCCGCCGATTATTGCCAAACACCTGTGTTCACTCGGGCGGGCAACGGGGTTGTTGCTGGTTTCCGGGTCGACGGGGTCGGGCAAAAGCACGACCATGGCTTCGTTGCTCAAAGAATTTTTATCAACCGAGGGCGGCTATGCCTTTACCATCGAAAACCCGATAGAAATGCCGCTTGACGGCATATACCGCTGTCCGAGCGGCGATTTCGGACTGTGCAAACAGACGTCGGCAACCGGCGGTCAGTGGGAAGAAGGCTTAAAGTCGGCTCTGCGTTCGGCGCCGCGCTACATTCTGCTCGGAGAGATCCGCACGCCCGATGTGGCCTGTCTGGCGTTGCAGGCCGCCATGTCCGGCCACCTGATTTTGTCGACCATCCATGCCAACAGCGTGCCCGACGCCGTCAATGCTCTGGTCAAATATGCCGGCGCCGGCAGCATCAGCGAAGATATGGCCTACGAACTTGTTTCCGGCAGTCTGCTCGGCTGTATTCACCAGGTTTTGGGCGGCGTGCCCAAAAAGCTTCGGGTGAGCTCGCTGTTTACCAATCCGGATGTTACCAAGCCCGACCAAACGCGAAACATCATTAAAAGCGGCAAGCTCAATTTTGCCACGGTAATGGAACAGCAAAATATCCGTATGCTGAACGGAAAACCTCTGTTTGCCGATATTTAAGACAAACCCGGCTTTGTATGGAAACGCCGCCTTTTCGGAGACGGCGTTTTGTCGGTTCAGTCGTTTGTGCCCAGAAAAGAATTGACCCGATAGCGGAAATAGTCGGCAAAAGAGATCGGATCGGACACGCGTTCCGGCAGGTCATCCAGTTTTTCGAAGCCGAAGGCGGCGCCGTCGTCATAACGTGCCAGCACCACGCTCAACGGGCGGGAGAGATCATAGGTTTCAACAAAATCATATTCGTCGTCTTCCTGATAATTGATGATTGAAAAACCGTAAACGCCTTGGTATTCGCGATCATAAATCTGTTCCGTCAGTTCTATGGCTTCGGGGCAGGAGGGGCAGGGTTCGTTGTTGAAAAAGACGTAAATCATCGATTGCGCGGGAGCGTTGTCTTCTGCCCTAAAATATTGGGTCAGCGGCATTTCCGCCGTATTGTCGTCTTCAAAAACGGGCGTTTCGGCCGCGGTCGCAGAAGCAACGACCGACAGAAGGCCGGTTAAAATCAGTTGTATTTTCATGGCGTTCTCCGTGTTGTTTTGCGTTACAACGGGGAACAGGCCTCCGCCAGCCAGCTTTTCTCTTCTTCGTCGAGATAGGGGGAAATTTTTTGATAAACTTCCTGATGATAGTCGTTAATCCAGCGGATTTCCCCGTCGGTTAAGAGATATTTATCAATCAGGCGTTTATCAAGCGGGGCAAGGGTCAGAACGACAAATTTTAACATGTCGCTTTGTTCGTCGGCCGCCACCCGCACCAGATTTTCAATCCGCACGCCGAACGCGTTTTCAAAATAGCAGCCGGGTTCCGCGGAAACGACCATGTTTTCCTTCAGGGCGCAGGACAAAGCGCGGGCGGATATGCTCTGCGGCCCTTCGTGCACGTTCAGAAAACAACCGACGCCGTGACCGGTGCCGTGCCGGTAATCCAGTCCGCGGCGCCAGAGAACGCTGCGGCAGACGGCGTCAAGAACCGCTCCCGTCGTTCCTTTCGGAAATTTTGCCGTAACGAGGGCAATATGCGCTTTCAGGACAAAAGTACAGGTTTCCGTCATCGGCCTGTCCGGAGCTTCCAGCGCTACGGTGCGGGTGATGTCGGTGGTGCCGTTAAAATATTGTCCGCCGCTGTCGATGAGCAAAATACGGTTTCCGGCCAGCGGAACGTCGGTTTCCGCCGTCGGCTGATAATGGATAACGGCGGAATTGGCGCCCGCGCCGGCTATGGTCGGGAAGCTTTCGCTGTAAAACAGCGGCTGTTGGCGGCGCAATTCGCGGATTTTTTCAACCACGCCCAATTCGCTTGTATCGGCGCGATTGTGCTCCAGCCAGAAAAGGAATTTGCAGACGGCGATGCCGTCGCGCTGATGGGCGTCCGTCATTCCTTTGATTTCGGTTTCGTTTTTGCAGGCTTTAAGCATTTTGCAGGGGTCTTCGGCATAGCAGACGGAGATTTTATTTTTTTCAAGCAGGCGGTTGACGGCGTCGGGCGTGCTTTCTGTGTCGACCAGCAGCATTCCCGAAAAAGAGGCCAGCTCTTTTTCCATTTTGGCGAAGGGAACGACTTTATATTCCGTTGCCGCCGGCAGGGAAATATCGTCGGCAAAAAGGGTGACGGCGCCGCTATCGTCCGCCAGCGCCATGGCGCGGACAACCGGCGTATCCGGCAAAGCGTCCGAGCGCAGGTTGGTCAACCACGAAACGCTGTCTGCCGCGCCGAGAAAGCAGCCGCGGCAGCCGAGGTCGTCGAGTTTTTGTGCCAGCGCGGCGCATTTTTGCGCCGTCGTTTGTCCGCAATATTGCAGTTCGTGGGCAAAAACAGACGCCGGTTCCAAAGGTTCCAGCGTATTGTCGGCAACCCATTTTGTCTGCGGCAGACAACGGCGGAAAAAGTTGATTTCGGCAACGCTTAGGCACCAGGCGTTATATTTTATTTTGGCTTTGGCGGGGAAGTTTTGTTTGAGCCAGTCGACAAAAGATATTTTGCTTAAAAAGACAATTTCCGTTGTCGCCGGGTCGGTTTGCCTGCCGGCCTGAATTTCGTAGCGTCCGTCGACAAACAGAAAGTTTTTTTCTGTCGTGACGAGGAGCAGTCCGGCCGAACCGGTAAAACCCGTCAACCGGGAAATAAGATTTTCGCCGTCGAGTGTGTCCTGCCCGAGAAAGCGGTTGTTGCGGGTGATAAGAAAGGCGTCGAGTTTTTTTTCCTGCAGATGTTGTTTGATATCTTCCAGAGTCATTTTCTTTTCTCCATCAGGATGGCGCGCCAGTTTTGGTTTTTGACAACGGCGGAGAGGGTAAAACCGGCGTTTTTATAAGTGTTTACAACCCAATCCGTCTGCTCTGCGGTAAACCCCGAAAGAACGACATGTCCGCCCGGACGCAGGTGTTTGGCCATTTGCGGCGCCATTTCCGTCAGCGGGCGGGCAAGAATGTTTGCCAAAATGAGTTCAAAGGGGCTTTCTTTGTCAATGGCCGGATTGTCAAAGCCATCGCCGGCGGCGGCGTTTATCCTTTCGTCAAGATTGTTGTCGGCGGCGTTTTGCAGGGTTACGATTATCGCTTCGGGGTCGATGTCGGCGGCAACCGCGCGGGCTGCCGGCCACAGCCGGAGAGAAGCCAAAGCCAAAATGCCCGAACCGCAGCCCATGTCCAAAATTCCGGTCGGGGAAAATCCCCGATGAAACAGCCGGCTGACAAGACGAAGACAGAGGCGGGTGGTCTGGTGGCGTCCCGATCCGAACGCCGTGGCGGCGTAGATGCGCAGTTTGTGTTTGGTCGTTCGCGGCGCGGCGCTTTCGTGGCTGCCGTATATATAAAAGTCGCGGGTTTTCAGCGGAGCAAAGCGGATAACGTTTTTTTTGAGCCAGTTTTCGGGAGGCAGATATTCTCCGGTAAAGGACGGCAGAACAACGCCTGCCGCGGCGGCGGCTTCCGCCAGCCGTTGCCTGTCCACCGGCCGGGCGGAATAGCCGACATACCGGCACAGGCCGTCGTCGGTATAGTCGCAGGCGCTGGCCGCAAAAAAATTTTCGATAAAAGCGTCAAGCTTTTCATCGGGCGATTTGACGGGGGCAAAAACGATTTGCCAACTCTGACCGGACTGCATTTGCATAAAAATGTCCCAAAACCGATAATCTGTTATTTACTAAATAAAGTTTATAGTATATAAAAGTTAAAAATTGTAAAAATTTTTAGTAAAGAGAAAAACGGATGAAAGCATTAACAGTATTGGCATCGGCGCTGGCTTTGAGCGGCTGCATCCATGCCGGGGAAGTTTCCTTTTGGCCGGAACGCGACGATTTTGTTGCCGGTTTGTTCAGCTACGATATAGAATATCTTGACGAAAGCGAACCAAAACTGATTAAGACCGAAACGGTTACGGATTCGGATTTTGCCCCCGACAAAATGCTGACGGCCTATAAGGGCTATTCGATTGCGGATACCAAAACCTATACCCGCAATTATTATACTCAGGAATCGATTGTCGCGCCGACAAATGCCGAATTCGTCTCCGGTTTGAGCCCGTTGTTCATTAAAGCCGAGCAAAAATATGACATCATCGGCCGTACGGAAATAGACGACGTCACTTACGCGCTGGTTCCCAATCCGGGAACAGAAGACGTGTTTTTGGTGCGCAACGACGGTACCGTGCTTAACAGAGTCGGCATTATCCGCAGCGACAAGCTGAAGCTTTTGGATCAGGAATATGCCGTTACGCCCGAAAGTTTCCGCTTTGAACCGGTAACCACCAGCAAAGTCGTGCAAAGCGAAATGACTTGGGGGTTCGAAATCAAGTATGCGGGCATTCAGCTCGGGCGTATGGTGTTTACGTTGATGGAATATGCGCCGACCAACGGCGAATCGGGACAGTTTGTTAAATATAACTATCCGAACCGCCCCGGCGAGATTTCCATCCGCGGGCTGAAATTCCGCGTGTTTGAAGCAAACGATGCCAAGATAGAATATATGATTTTGAGCAAATAGTCTGTTTTTTAATGGTTTTTCATGAAGTTGTATTGCAGGAGAATATAAGCAATGTCTGGACATTCCCAGTTTAAGAACATTATGTATCGCAAAGGCGCTCAGGACGCCAAAAAAGCCAAAGTTTTTGCCAAACTGGCAAGAGATATCACCATCGCCGCCAAGAGCGGTCTGCCCGAACCCGACAAGAACCCGCGCCTGCGGCTTGCCATTCAGGCTGCCAGAGCGGAAAGTATGCCCAAAGACAACATTGAACGCGCCATTGCCAAAGCCACGCAGACGGCCGGCGGCGACGATTATGTTTCCATGCGCTATGAGGGCTTCGGTCCGGGCAAAGTGGCGGTTATCGTCGAGGCTTTGACCGACAACCGCAACCGTACGGCCGGCAACGTGCGCACCATTTTCGGCAAGCGCGGCGGCGCTTTGGGCGAAAACGGCTCGGTGGCGTTTAACTTTGAGAGAATCGGCTATATTAAATATCCGGCCGCGGTGGCCGATGCCGACACGATGTTTGAAAACGCTCTGGAAGCCGGGGCAAACGATGTGGCCTCGGACGAAGAAGCGCACGAGATTGAAACCATCCCCGACGATTTGAGCATGGTAACCGATGCTCTGGAAGCAAAATTCGGCACGCCGGCGGCCTCGCGGCTCGACTGGAAAGCCGTGGTCAAAACCAATGTCGACGATGTGGAAACGGCGCAGAAACTGCTCGATTTTATTGATGCGCTGGAAGACGATGACGACGTGCAGCGTGTTTACCACAATGCGGAGTTTTCCGAAGCCGTGATGAAGGCTTTGGAAGAATAAAAGCTTGGCGCAAGGATAAATATTCCTGTTTGCGGCAAATTTTGCGGGCAGCCGTCAGAAAAGGAAACGGCTGTCCTTTTTGTTTGTTTTTTTAAGGTGTTGAACAATGCGGATTCTCGGTTTGGATCCCAGTCTGTCTTCAACCGGCTGGGGAGTTATTGAGGCTCAGAACAATCGCGTGCGCTATGTGGCGGACGGTTTTATCAAAACCGACGCCAAAATGAACATCGCCGACCGACTGGCGGTTATCCACAACTGTCTGAACGAGGTGATTGCCGCCTATCATCCCGACGAGGCTGCCATAGAGCAGGTTTTCTTAAACGACAACCCGACTTCGACCATCAAGCTCGGCATGGCGCGCGGGGTGGTTATTCTGGCACCGTCGCTGTTCGGCATAAGCGTAACCGAATATGAACCGAACAAGGTGAAAAAAGCGGTGGTCGGCGTGGGCAAGGCCGCCAAAAACCAGGTGGAAACGATGGTTAAGGTTCTGTTGCCGGGCTGCAAGCCGAAAAACAACGATTCGTCGGATGCGCTGGCGATTGCCCTGTGTCATTTTAACAACCGGGGCCTGAATCGGTTGCAGACCCAAACGGAGCAAAAGTAAATGACGGATATGCAAAAAATTGCCGCCGACGTGCGGGCTCTGATGACAACCGACAAAAGCGGCCACGGCTTTGACCATGTGGAACGTGTCTGCCGTTTGGCGCAAAAGTTGGCAATGGTGGAAAAAGCGGACGAACAAACCGTGACGCTGGCCGCGCTGCTGCATGATTGCGACGACTATAAGCTGGTGGGTGAGGAAGCGGCGGCTAAAATGACCAATGCCCGGCGGATTATGGCGGCAAACGGCGTCGCTGAGGAACGGCAGCAGGAGGTGCTGGAGATTATCGCGTCGATGGGATATTCCAAATGTATGCGGGGTATCCGACCGCGGACTTTGGCCGGAAAAATCGTTTCCGACGCCGATATGCTCGACGCCATGGGCGCCTGCGGTATTGTCCGCTGTCTGCAGTTTGCCCTCGACCGCTGCAACAAATTCGGCGCGCCGGTTTTTGATGCCGCGACGCTGCCGGATCCGGACATGTCGGTCGAGGAATATAAAAAGCCAAACCGGAAAAATGACAATTTTATCAATCATTTTTTTGAAAAATTGCTCAAGCTGCACCATCTGCTGCTCACTCCCGCCGCCCGTGAGGAAGGAGAAAAGCGGCATCGGCTGATGGTCGCTTTTTTGCGCGGCTTTTTTGCCGAACAGGAGCTTGATGACTGGCTGGCGTATCTGGAAAACTTTTTGCGGGAGGAAGACGCCCGCGCCGCCGGCAATGCGGCAGACGGCCGGCAATCGGCTTAAAGAAAAAGGTTGCGGGGGCGGTTTTTTTTTAATAATCTTGTCGTTAAACATAACGGAGCTGACAAAACATGATTGCAAAACTGCGCGGGATAATAGACACTCTGGAAGAAGATCGGGCGATTGTCGACGTCAACGGGGTCGGCTATCTGGTTTATGCTTCCGCCAAAACGCTCGGCCGGCTCACACGCGGGCAGGAAACAAGCCTGTGGATAGAAACGGTGGTGCGCGAAGACAGCATCAGCCTGTTCGGTTTTTTGCATCCGCTTGAAAAAGAATGGTTTTTGACCCTGACCAAGGTGCAGGGCGTGGGCGCAAAGGTGTGCCTGAACATTTTGTCGGTATTGACGCCGGCGCAGCTGGCTCTGGCCGTCGCCGCCCAAGACAAGGCCTCGTTTGCGCGGGCGGGCGGCGTGGGGCCGAAACTGGCGGCGCGGATTGTCAGCGAGTTGAAAGGCAAGACGGTGTCTTTGGCGACCGACGACGTCGGGGTGCTTGCCGCAGGCATGGCGGAGGAAGAAGAATCGACGACGCCGGTCTTGCCGACAGAACAGCCGCCGGCGGCGGAAGACGCGGTTTCGGCGCTGGTCAACCTCGGTTATCAGCGGCCGGAAGCTTTCCGCGCGGTTTCTCTTGCCGCCGGAAAAAATCCGGAAGCCGACGTCGGACAGTTGATAAAACTGGCCTTAAAAGAATTTGCCAACAGGGAAGTGTAGGCTATGGAAGAACGTATCGTAACCCCCAATCCGCTGCCCGAAGACGAAGCAGCCGCCGGTCTGCCGGTCAGCCTGCGGCCGTCGTCGCTGGCCGAATTTGTCGGTCAGCGTCAGGTGTGCGAAAATCTGAAAATTTTTATCGAGGCCGCCAAAATGCGGCATGAGGCGCTGGATCATGTGCTGCTGTTCGGCCCTCCGGGGTTGGGCAAGACAACGCTGGCGTCGATTATCGCCAAGGAGCTGGATGTTAATTTTAAGGCGACATCGGCGCCGATGATTTCCAAATCCGGCGATTTGGCGGCGATTTTGACGAATCTTGAAGCTAACGACGTTCTTTTTATTGATGAAATTCATCGTCTTAATCCGGCTATAGAAGAAGTTTTGTATTCGGCGATGGAAGATTTTCAACTGGATCTGATTATCGGCGAGGGACCGTCGGCGCGTTCGGTCAAAATCGATTTGCAGCCGTTTACGCTGGTTGGGGCGACAACCCGTTCGGGATTGTTGTCCACGCCTTTGCGCGAGCGTTTCGGCATACCGTTGCGGCTGGATTTTTATTCGCCGGAAGATCTGCAGAAAATCGTGCTGCGCGGGGCGCGGCTGCTGAATGTGCCGATGACGACGGAAGGTGCGATGGAAATTGCCTGCCGTTCGCGCGGGACGCCGCGTATTGCCGGGCGTCTGCTGCGACGGGTGCGCGACTTCGGCGCCATGGCCGCGGCCGGCAAAATTGATGTT
Organism: uncultured Alphaproteobacteria bacterium; assembly: GCA_944390915.1. Taxonomy (GTDB): domain Bacteria; phylum Pseudomonadota; class Alphaproteobacteria; order RF32; family CAG-239; genus JAFUYI01. Next base: position 42,040 of record CALXRS010000010.1, on the reverse strand, counting down.
AAAACGGCCGACAATGCTCTTTGCCGGCTGAATGTCGATAAGCTCGGGTTGGACGCTTTTGACAAACGCTATCTGACCTGCATTGCCAAAAACTACGGCGGCGGTCCGGTGGGGGCGGATACGTTGGCGGCGGCGCTGTCGGAGGAACGCGATACGATAGAAGAGGTGGTGGAGCCTTTTTTGCTGAAGCTCGGTTTTTTGCAGCGGACGCCGCGCGGGCGGGTGATTACCGAACCAGGGTATGAATATCTCGGGCTGCCGCGGGTGAAAAAAAGCGGCGGCGCATATCAGGACGATTTGTTTGAGGAGGAATGATGGAAGAGAAAGTTAAGGCGCCGGCGGGCGTTTTTGCCGACGGCAAATTTTATTTTCCGGCGCGGGTGTATTATGAAGATACCGATGCCGGCGGCATTGTTTATTATGCCAACTATCTGAAGTTTGCCGAACGGGCGCGCACGGAATTTGTCCGCGCGCTCGGCATGAGCCAGCAGGAAAATCTGGCGGCCGAGGAACGCGCCGGCTTTGTGGTGCGGTCGTTAAATGCGGACTATAAAGCACCGGCGGTGCTCGACGATTTGTTGACCGTTTCCTGCGAGGTGACGGAACTGGGCGGCGCGTCGGCCGTTATGCATCAGGAGATTTTGCGCGGGGACGAAGTGTTGGTTTCGCTTGACGTAAAAGTGGTTTATGTTTTGCTAAAAAACAAGCGGCCGGCGCGCATTCCCGCCGCTTTGGCCGAAAAACTGCGGCAGCGCTGATTTTTACAAAAAACAAAATTTAATTTGAGTATGGCCGTTGCAATTTAATTGATTGTTTAGGAATTTATGATAACTTAACGGCAAATTTCAGGGTTCTTCGGCAGAAGCGCCCGTGTTTGTAATTTGCAAAAGAGGTAAAAAATGGATACGCAAACTTTGGCAGAAGCCGCCCAGCAGATGTCGATGTGGGATTTGGTGTGGAATTCCGACTTTGTGACCAAAGCGGTGATGATAGGTCTGATTGCCGCCTCCGTCTGGTCGTGGGCGATTATTATCGAAAAAATAGGCACGTTGCGGCAGGTGCGCCGGCTTTCGCGCAGTTTTGAGTCCAAATTCTGGTCCGGCGGTTCGCTCGACCGGTTGTACGACAGCATCGGCAACAAACCGGCAGACCCGATGTCGGCCATGTTTGTGGCAGCCATGCGCGAATGGAAACGCACCAATATTTTGAAGTCCAAAACCGACCGCGGGCTGCGCGGCGTGTCGCTGCAGCAGCGTATTGAAAAAGCCATGACCGTGTCGATGGACAAGGAGCTCGACGAACTCGATACGCGGATGGGGTTTCTGGCCTCGACCGGTTCGGTGGCGCCGCTGGTGGGGTTGTTCGGCACGGTGTGGGGCATCATCAACAGTTTTAACGCCATTGCCGCCACCCAGAGCAATTCGCTTTCAGCCATTGCGCCCGGTATCGCGGAGGCTTTGTTTACGACCGCTTTCGGGCTGATTGCCGCCATTCCCGCGGTGGTGGCCTATAACAAAATTTCGTCGGATATAGACCGCTACGCCAATCGACTGGAAAATTTTATGGCCGAGTTTTCAAGTATTTTGTCGCGCGAAATCGACGATACCGCCATCAGGGCTGATATGGCAGGTGAATAATGCCTCATTTCGTGAGTTCGTACAAACCCCGCAACCGTCGGCCCAAACGCCGCAACGCCGATATCAACATTACCAACCTGATGGATGTGATGATGGTGCTGCTGGTGGTGTTTATGGTGGCCGCGCCGCTGATGACGTCCGGCATTCCGCTCAATCTGCCGAAAGTAGGCGGGCAGAATATGACCGGCAAGGAAACTTCGCTTAACATCAGCGTGGACGGCAACGGGGTTTATTATATCGGCAAAGAAGAAATTCCCGATCAGGCGGTGGTTGCCAAGGTGGCCGCCGTCAAAAAGGAAAATCCCGAGATGAGCGTGGTCATTTCCGGCGATACGACGGCGCACTACGGCCGCGTCATCGGACTGATGGCCATGTTGAAAAACGCCGGTTTTGACAAAGTCGGTCTGAAAACGGAACCGGCGCCAAACCAGATAACGGGGAAAAAATAAAGGCAAATGAAAGCGGCTTTGTACAAATCTCTTGCTTTGCACGCGGTTGTGTTTTTGCTGTGTATGCTCGACCTGCCGCTGTTTTGGCATGAAGACGCGATTTTAAGTCAGCCGCCGATTATCGTGGATTTGGAACAGGTGAAAATTTCCGAGATGACCAACCTGCCGGCCAAAGCGAAATTTGCCGAAGAGGAGAAATTGCCCGCCGCCCGTCCGGTGCCGCCGCAACCCGCTAAACCCAAGCCGCCGGCGCCGAAACCGGAACCCAAACCCGCCGCGCCGGAAATGGTTGAGGAAACTCCCGCTCCGGCGGAGGAAGCTCCCGCGCCCGTCAAAGAAGATTTTGTCGTGCCGCCGCAGCCTGCCAAACCCAAGCCGCCGGCGCCGAAAAAACAACCGACCCAAAAACCTGCCGCCAAACCGGCGGCCAAGCCCGAAAAGCCCGAGCCGAAAAAAGCCAAACCGCAGGTGAGCGCTTTGAAAAACCTGATGGATTCCGTCAACCGCATGGAGCAGAAACTGGGCGAGACGGAAACGCCGACTTTCAAACAGGGGACGGAAACGGTCAATATGGGAATTGAGGGCGGCAGCGGCGGTTCTTATTTCAGCGAACTTTCCATTTCCGAAACCGATGCCATCGCCGCCCGTTTGCGCCAATGCTGGAACCTTGATCCCGGCGCCATGGGAATTGAAGAAATGGTGGTGGAAATCCGCGCCTATCTCAATCGCGACGGCACCGTGCGCGAGGTGGAAATTCTCGATCGCGCGCGCTACAATGCCGACGTTTATTTCCGTTCGGTGGCCGACAGCGCCCGCCGCGCGGTTTATATCTGCCAGCCGTATGCGGTTTTGCCGCAAAAATATGGTGATAAGTATGACGTTTGGAAAACAATGCTCTTGCGTTTTGATCCGGTTAGTCATAGTGTAAGGTAAATGAAGGATAAAAAAATGGCGGAAATCAAAACACTCCCGTTAAAAAAACTTTTTCGGGAAAGTTTTTCTCACATATGCGCAAACCGACGGTCGGCGGTGTTGTTTTCGGTTGCGCATATTGTGTTGCTGGCGGCAGGTTTTGAGCTGATAGACGGTTGGCACGATCTTGTTTTTTTGCCGTGGTTGGTTGTCTATTATCTTTACTGGTGTTTCTTTTTTCGTTTTTATTTCGGCAAAAAGCCTTATCTCGCAACCAAAAAACTGATAGGGACGGTGGTTCCTTCGGTCAAAATTCTGGCTTTGTCCTTTTTTGTGCTGACGGCTTTGCTGTTGTTGCCTTTGCTGCCAGTTTTGTTCGGTGCGGATGCCGACTGGAGCGTTGACTACAGCGGTTATTTGCAAAAATATATGGAAGACGGGCGGTTGGTGGACGGCATTACGCTGTTTGTTTTTCTTTTGGTTTCGCCGTTTATTTATTTTCGGCCGATGATGGCCTGGATAGGTTCTCTGCTCGGTCGCAGCGGCGCTTTCAAAACCGCCTTTGCCCGCACAAAAGGAAACTATTGGCGGATGTTTTTTCTGCTGGCGGTGTTTGAACTTTTGTTCGTCGGGTTGAGCTTTTTGGGCGGTCGTCTGGAGACGGGAAACTGGTTGCCGATTGTTGTCGGCTCGCCGCTGATGGTGTATTTCAATTTGCTTTTGGCAAAAATATATGACTTCTTTTTCTTGGAGATTGACTGATGAAAAAAATATCCGGATATTTGCTTTTTACGCTTTTTTTGGCGGCGGACATCTTTTATCTGGCGCTGACGGCGGACAGTTTCCGGCAGGAATATGTGCAGGATAATTTTGTGCATTGGGGGTTTCCGCAATGGGGGTGGATGTATACCGATGCGGATGTGTATTTTCGCTTTAACGTTGTTTATTTGTTTTTGCTTGTTGCCTTTCCGGTCGCGGGTTGCCTGTTGTGGCTGAAGAGGCATTATAAGACGGCTTTGACGGCGCTTTTTCTGCCGCTGGTTTCGGCCGCCGTATTTTGGTATATGCCGACTTACAACTGGAATCGTCAATTTGCGCTTTTTAATGCCGAGCGCGGAACGGAAAACAGCCGAGTGCCGGAAGGAAAATGGTGGGTTTCCGGCGAGCAGATGGAACGTTATTACGACGCTTCGTGGTGGGAGCGTGCAAAAGGATATTTCGGACGCGGCGAATGGCCGGGGGGCTATGCCGTTTGGGGCGATTATCGTATCTGGTTGCTGCCCGATTTTCGCACGGATACGCTCGGTCGGCGCGGATTGGCTTTTCACGGGGGCGAAAAAAACGCCTCTCCGTGGGGAATAGATTTGGGCGACGAAATTATTGATTTTGCCATTCAGCTGCGGCGCGCGAAGGTTCCGCTGGAGATAAACATACAATACGACAACGTTCGGCCGGCAGCGGGCGCCGCTTCCGCGGAGACGCCTTTGGCCGCGGCAGATGGCGATGAAGAAGCAAACGTCGACGAACGCGCCGGAGAAAATAAAGAATAGCGACTCGGACACAGGCGGCGGCGAAGGATGATAAACCCGCGCCGTCGCGCGCGAGGCGAACTTGCCTGAAGGGGTAAAAAAAAGGGCGCGGGCGTCATTGGGCAATCAGGCGAATCGTCAATAGAGGCCTTCTTTGCGGGTCACGGTCACTTTTTGGTACATCTTGCCGAAAAAGGTGGTTTTGCGCCAATAATAGCCGGCGGGGTTGCGGGCATAATTTTTAATTTCGTTATGCCAAAGTTTTTCGGCAAAGGGTTGATAAAGACGGTTGAATATTTTGACCAGCCAGCGCAACGGGTTCCATATCGGCGAATTGTTATAATCGATAAAAACGGCTTTGCCGCCCGGTTTGAGGCAATCCAGAGCATTGTTGACGATTTTTGCGCGCGTTTGCGAGGGCACTTCGTGCAGCAGCATGTAGCAAATAACGACATCATATTTTTTTCTTGCGGGAACGGAGGCGTCGCCGTTGATAAAACGCATAAAAGGATAGAGGTAGCAATATTTGTTGCGTTGGTGGCGCAGTTGCACCATGCTTACGTCGAGCAGGTCGTAATGTCCGTGTAAACCGACTTTGGCCGCCGCCACGCCGATTTGGTCGCCGAAAGTTGCCCCCATTTGCAGCACGTCGGCGGCAGCGGGAATTTCCGCGGCGCAGGCGCGGAGCATTTGGCCGCTGGTTCCGAAGGTGACGATGTTTAACAATTTTTGCCGGTCGAGCCAGCGGGTCAGCCGCGGGCTTTCGTAGAGCCAGCTGTAAAATTCCCGCTGATAGAGGGGAATTTTGGCTTTTGCTGCCGCCCGCTTTGCAGGAGGAATTTTATTAAACTTTTTCTGCATTTTCATCTTTGTCCCAATATTCGTTTGCGGCTTGCCACAGGCACAGTGCCGCGGCGGCCGCCGTTTCCGATCTTAAGATAAGCGGCCCCAGGCTGACGGCCGAAGCAAAAGGGCATTGCCTCAAGGCGGCAAATTCCTCGGCGGCAAAGCCGCCTTCGGGACCTATCAACAGCGCCGCGGGTTGTCCGCCGGTGGCCATAATCTTCCGCGCGGGTTGTCCGCCGCCGCTTTCGTCCATAAAAAAGAGTTTTCTTGTTTCCGGCCATTTCGGGAGCAGCTCTTCCAGCTTTTGCGGTTCCTCAATTTGCGGCACGTCGAGCCGCCGCGACTGTTCGGCCGCTTCGATCGCCTGAGCGCGAAAACGCTCGCAGCGGACGGTTCCGGTTATGGTGCGGCGGGTGATGACGGGGATGATTTTGGTTGCGCCGAGTTCGGTTGCTTTTTCGATGATAAAATCCGTGCGGTCTTTTTTGACCGGAGCAAAGAGCAGCCAGATATCCGGCAGCGGGGCAAAAGGGCGCGTCCGCCGGCCGACGGCGGCCGAAATTTCTTTTTTGCCGACGTTTTCCATTGTGGCCGCAAACTCGCCGTTTTTGCCGTCAAAAAGCAGGATGTTGTCGCCGGCGGCAAGGCGCATGACGTTTTTCAGATAGCGGCTTTGTTCTTCGCCGAGCGCGATTTTTTTGCCCTCGGCCAGCGCCGTCGGCACATAAAGGCGGATTTTTGCGTTTGCAGTCAAAAACGTTCCCCGATAAATAAATTTTTGCATAACCCCGTAAGAAGGGTTGAGTTTCTTTCAGAAAAAGAATATACACGATTTTAGTTAAGTTTTCGTTACGGATGGGAAAAAACATGATTATCACGATCGACGGACCTGCGGCGGCAGGTAAGGGCACTTTAGCTGCATTTTTGGCCGAAAAATATCGTTTGGCCTATTTTGACACCGGCATGGTATATCGTGCCGTGGGGCTGATGATGGTTTTGGCAGGTCTTGACATCAACGACGAAGAACAGGCCGCAGCGACGGCCGGGCAGCTCACTTTTGTGAAGATGATGGAGCTGTCAAAGCATCCTGATTTTCGCAGTCCGATCGGCAGTCAGGCGGCCTCGGTCGTTTCCGCCCATCCGAAGGTGCGGCAGGCGCTGTTGCGGATGCAGCAGGATTTTGCCCGACATCCGACTTTTGCCGACGGGCAGCCGGCTTCGGGCGCGATATATGACGGTCGCGATACGGGCACGGTTGTTTGTCCCGATGCCGATTTCAAGTTTTTTATTACGGCGGCGCCCGAAGTGCGCGCCCGTCGGCGTTATGAAGAATATCTGCAAAAAGGAAAAGAAGTTTCTTTTGAAGAGGTGTTTGCCGACATGCAGGCGCGCGACAAACGCGATGCCGAACGGGCAACCGCGCCGATGAAGCCGGCCGCCGACGCCGTGATTGTGGATACTTCGTCCATGAGCGCCGCGGAAGTGGCGGCCGCCGTCTGTCGGCAGATTGAGCAAGGCAAGCAAAATAAATCCGAATAAGTTCATTATTTGCTTGAAAAATAATAATTTGCCTGTATAAATAAGCTGTTCCGACAAGCAGGGCACGCTGTTTGCGGAAGTTTTGTTTCGTGCAAGTCCGCCCGCCGGTTTGGCGGGAGAGGCATTGTGAAATGTTTTTATTAATGAATACTGCAGAAATTCAAATTCCCGAAACCGACGAAGTTTTTGCCGATCTGCTCAACGAACAGATGGGCGACAAAGGTTTGACCGGTTCGGTGGTTAAAGGTACCATCATCAAGCTCAGCCCCGATTTTGTTACCGTTGATGTGGGGCTGAAGTCCGAAGGGCGCATTCCGCTGCGCGAGTTTGGGCAGAATCCGGAGCTGAAAATCGGCGACGCGGTGGAAGTTTATGTCGACCGCTACGAAGACCGCGACGGCAATATCGTTCTTTCGCGCGAAAAAGCCCGCCGCGAAGAAGTGTGGCAGGATCTGGAAAAGGCCATGAACGCCAACGAACGCATCAACGGCGTTATCTTTGGTCGGGTTAAGGGCGGCTTTACCGTTGATTTGAACGGCGCCATTGCTTTCCTGCCGGGTTCGCAGATCGACATCCGCCCGATTCGCGACATTACGCCGCTGATGGGCATTTCTCAGCCTTTCCAGATTTTGAAGATGGACAAGGTGCGCGGCAACATTGTTGTTTCCCGCCGCGTGGTGCTGGAAGAAACCCGCGCCGAATCGCGCGCCGAGCTGATTGACACCATCAAGGAAGGCGCCGTTTTGGACGGTGTTGTCAAAAACATTACCGACTACGGTGCGTTTATTGACCTTGGCGGCGTTGACGGTCTGCTGCACGTTACCGACATTTCGTGGAAGCGCATCAATCATCCGGCGGAAGTTCTTTCCGTGGGGCAGAACGTTAAAGTTCAGGTGATCAAGTTCAACGAAGACAACCAGCGCATCAGCCTCGGCATGAAGCAGCTGGAAAACGATCCGTGGCAGAATGTTGAAGAAAGATTTAAGGTTGGCGAAGTCTACAAAGGCAAAGTGACCAACATCACCGATTACGGCGCGTTTGTGGAGCTGGAAGACGGCATCGAAGGTCTGGTTCACGTTTCCGAAATGAGCTGGACGCGCAAGAACGTTCACCCCGGCAAGATTGTTTCCACCTCGCAGGAAGTGGAAGTCAAAGTGCTGGAAGTGGATCCCGAAAAGAGAAGAATCAGCCTCGGCATCAAGCAGTGTATGCCCAATCCATGGGCGGCCTATGTTGAGGAACATCCGGTCGGTTCGGTCATTGAAGGCAAAATCAAGAACATCACCGAGTTTGGCTTGTTTGTCGGTTTGACCGATGAAATTGACGGCATGATTCATCTGTCGGACATTTCCTGGGACAAAACCGGCGAAGAGGCTGTTAAAGACTATGCCAAAGGTCAGGACATTCAGGCCAAAATCATCGACGTTGATGTTGAAAAAGAGCGCATCAGCCTCGGCATCAAGCAGTTGGCGGAAGACGAAAACGCCACCGCTCTTGACGGCTTCAAAAAAGGCGATACGGTTAAGGCCGTGGTGACTGCCGTTGATGACAAAGGCGTTGATGTTGAAGTAAACGGCGTTGCCGCCAACATCAAAAAGGCCGATCTGTCGCGTGACAAGGCTGCTCAGGATCTGAACCTCTACAAAGTCGGCGATGAGCTTGAGGCCAAAATTGTCAGCGTAGACAAGAAAAAGGGCAAGCTCGGACTTTCCGTCAAAGCGTTGGAAATCGAGGAAGAAAAGAAGGCTCTGGAAGAATATTCCAGTACCGCTTCCGCAGGATCCTCGCTCGGTGAAGCTCTTGGCGAAGCCTTGAAAAAGAAATAATCTTTTAAGAAAATATCTTTGAAGCTTATTTTTGCCGCCCGCGTTTTTGCGGGCGGTTTTGCGTTTTTTTTGGAGGGGGAGGAGGTTCGGGCAGGGGTGCGGCAAGCAGCGGTCGGCGGACGGTGGGGCAGGGGGGAGGTTCAGGCGGCATAAGGTGGTATGTAACGGGGTATGCGGACGGTGGGCAGAGGAGCAGGTGGGGCAGGTAGCGGGCGGCGGACAGTGGGGCAGAGGAGCAGGTGGGGCATGTAAAGCGAAAATTTCGGTCTTTGGGCGGATAATCGGAAAATGAGGGTTTGAACTATATTGGACAAAAAATATTTTTCTCCGCAATATGGCGTAAAATATGGATTTTTGTAAAATCAGAAAGTTAATGAAAAAGTTATTTTAACAGAAATTGCCCAAAAAATACTTTTTTCGCAAAAATATGCTTGCACCCTGAAAATATTTATGCTACATTAGTGCTATACAAAATTATATTGTTCAATTAGTTTTCTAATTTTTTAAAATTTTTTCTTAAATGAAAATATGAAAATTAAAGGGAAAAACTCGGGTTTGCTTTAAGGCGATACGAAAGAGATTCCTATGACAATGTAATTTTTCCATAACTTAGTATAATATTAAAAAATAATAACTATGGCACAGAAAATTTTTAAGAGCAGTTACGTACTGTTCGCATTGTTCGGAATTTTAATGAGCGCAACATCCTGCGTAGATACGTTGGACGAGTTTGATCTCACCTACACCAAGAATGGTGAGATGAACGAATCCGAGCTGACAATTTCAGTTACTCGCGACAGCGAGAACGGAATTATAGAGGCTTCACGCATCGTGAACGGCCTCCAGCAGGATACGGTGATAACTGTAAACCTCGGCGCAGTCGAGTTTGAAATCTCTCCGGTTGACACCATTCAGGTGGCTTCCGCTGAGGTGGTTCGCTCTAACTTCGCAGAGGTTGGCGAGGAAAAGGTAGAGGACTATGAAGAAAACGAAGTGTACTTCACAAAGACCACTCGTCACTTTGTAGACAGCCTCTCCGGCTATCAGAAAGATATTACCATCTCTTACCTCGATGCATACACTTATGTATGGGGTGAGCTGGTGGAGTTCCCTAAGGCCAACGGTAATGTAGAAGTGGTTGATCAGATTAATGTTCTCGATGAGGGCATTAAGGATGATCTCCATTATTTTACCGCTACCACTCAGTACAGCGTGTCTTTTATGGACAACGCTTCTACCGAGAAAGGCCTTGAAGTCTTAACCGTCAATGCAGAGGATGAACTCCTCTCTACGGAGAAGACCAATGAGGGTTATGAGACTCTTTCTGAGAGCACGGCTCTCAGCTGGGTAGAGATTACACGTACATATAAGATCTCCGGCGAGGTGGTTACCCGCTACGAGGTTGTCCTCAACAACGGTGTTACATCACCGGCGTATGAGGTTATGAACGTGGAAAGTTTCGACCTTGCTGCAGCTTCTGCAAGCCTTGCTGAAGCAGTCGTTGCCGGTACTCGTACCGAGGGCAATATCGAAGTTACCGCATACAATCAGGATTATACCGTAGCTAACAACCTCTTTGATCGCACTTTCGTGCTTTCTTATGAGACAGCAACCCTGACTGTTGACAGCAAGACTTTCGAAATGCCTTCTCGCAAGTACGAGAACATAACCGATGAGAACTTCCAGCTTACAAGCATGGAAGGTATCACCGGTTATGAAAGAGCACTCTATACTCATTATATGAGTGCATCTTTCAATGAGGCAATCATTGAGGCACAGGCTGAGGTGGAGCTCCGTATGGTAGAAGTTACCGACGAGCTCGTCAGCCGCGAGGTGATCGAGGAAGGTCTGGATTATCTGAACGCAACCACAACCAAGTCCTGGATCAAGATCCGTGAGATTTGGAGCGTGGGTGGCGAAAAGATCTATACCAAGTCAGTTAATCTGACTAACGGTATAGCCGAGCCTTCAAAGATCACTCGCAAGCTCAACAGCTTCGACCTCGTACAGAGCAACGCAAACCTCAGCAACGAGGAACTCGTCAATTCTGAGACGAGAGGTGAGTTCAAGGTGATGACCTATGCTCAGACCTATACGGTCGGCAACGATCAATTCACCCGCGAGTTCACTCTTTCTTATCAGAAGGCAGAGTACCTCGCCCTGAACCACAATATGCCTTACAACACCTATAAGAACATCAGCGACAACGGTTTCTCTATGAGTGACCTGTCTGAAGTTTCCGAAGGTGGAAAGGTATATGACCGTAAGAACTACGCTCACAAAATGAGCGCTACGTTCAGCGGTCGTTCTGCAGAGGCTGTAGCCGAAGCAGAATTGCTGGTTGAGGTTGAGAATAACCGCGAGACACCGTCTTGGCTGGGCAACCCAGTCGGCGCCAAGTATACCCGCGTACAGAAAGCAGTAGGAGATCCATTTACAGACATGATCGTTTTCATTTATGAGAACGGTGTCGTAATGGCTCCGAACGGCAAGGTTAATATGAACCTTACCTACGCTTTCAACGCCTCCGTTGCCGCTGCCAACAATGTTGAGCAGTGCATCGAGGGTGCGTATAGCGGAGTATTCGGCAACGGCAAGTGGCAGCCCGCTACCATCACCGAAAGTAATGGACGTTGGTTCTATATCGGTATCAATTCCGATTGGGATCACGCTGTTCATCAGAACAACGCCATTACTTTGGGAATAGGGGTTGACGTTACTCCTATTCCGGACGCTCAGTCCACTACCATCAACGGCAATACGATTACTATTTCGTACGCTGTTAACAATGGTAGCACGACTGCAAACACTTCTCTGAGCCTGCGTTAATTTTTTTAACGTTAGAACGGTTTGGAAAAGTCACCGCGTCTAGGGAAACTCTTTTAACCCTCTCCGGAATCCAAGGATTTTCCGGAGAGGTGTATTAAATTAAAAAAAACTCGGGAATTTTCCCACATAATCATAAAATTTAAGAAAATGAAAAGTAAAAAAATAATTGCAGCGCTCGTGATAGCCGCTGCTACCGTAATGTTTAACAACGCCCAGGCTCAGGACAGCTCCAAGCTGAACCTGCCGGAACGAGGCATGAAAATAGGGGTGACTGAAGAGCAGCGTCAGCTTGCTCTCCAGGATTCCCTGACCCTTGATTATATCGAGGGAATGGGAAGCAGAAGGCATGACGAGATCATGCTTTCCACCTCCACAGGAGAAAAATACTGGCAAGGGAGAGTAATCGAGGGGTTCTACCTCGGACTCACCGCCGGAGCCAGCTACCTGCCGACGGCAACCGCTTTCAGCTATATAGCAGGAGCGGAAGCCGGGTACTCCTTCTGGTGGGGCGATTTCGCCGTCACCGGAAGAATCGGTAACGTCACCTTTGACGGACTGACCTATATGGCGCCGTCAGCGTTTGCCGAGGCACGTTTCAACCTCGCGCACTGGGGAAAAGATAAACAGCACAGGTTCTATTTAGGAGCCCGCGTTGGTTATCAATACTCGGAGTCTGATAATTCTCTGGAGCTATCCGGAGAGGACTTTGAGTTTTCCCGCCGGTCAAAATTAACCGGTTCCGGGCTCGGATATGGAGTGGTGATGGGCTGGGAGTTCCGCCAGTTTATGGGCGGAAATAGGATAGGTCTGCAGCTTGCGGCCTATACCTATGACGTCAAACAGGACGCCTACGGCACCGTAAACGGTGAGCAGGTGCTCAATAAAGACGTCACCAAGCAGGGGTGGCAGGTGGAGCTTACGCTCCGCTATTCATTCCAGTTTGGAAAGAAAAAACAGAACTTCTAGAGCGTTGCCTATATTTTTTAAGGTGTCGGGGGTTTCCCTCGGCACCTTTTTTCGTTTCAGGCTTCTTAAAAATAATCCTCATATATTCGGACTCGCCGGTTTCTTTACCTTTTGGACAAAATAGAAAAAATGTGCATTTTTCGGCAAAAAAAGATTGTTTATTTGATTCCTTTATGTTATAGTATAAGCGACAAAAATTATTCTGTGATTACATTGATTATCATTGTAAATGTCTCTTTGAAACAACAAGAGACCTGCAGAAGAATTTTTCTATCAAATTTTCCCAAAAAAATAAAAAAATCTTAAAAAACAAAAAAATATGGAAAAGAAGAAAAGTTTTTTCAGCTATGTTGCGCTGATTGCCGGCATGCTGACATGTGTCTTTTTGTTCGCTTCCTGCGACAAGGCATTGGATGAATTCGCGGTTCAAATCGAACCGACGGGCGGCGGAAGCAGCAGTTCCGAAGTCGTTATCACCGTTACCCGCGACAACGAAAACGGTATTGTGACCGCTACGCGCGATGACAACGGCATCACCCGTGACACCACGGTTGTTGTGCCGTTAGGCGGAGTAAATTTCAGCATCTCTCCGCTTGACACCATCTGGGTTGCAAGCCCGGAAGTGGAGTCAATCAGCTTTGCCGAAACAGGCATTACCAGCAACAATTGGGCAGTCGACGGCGTGTCTTATACCCAGACGACCAAGACCTATCGTCACGAGCTGACGGGATATGTCAAAGACATTACCATCAGCTACCTTGACGCCACCATGACTTTGTGGGGGCAGGAAGTTTCGTTCCCGCTTGCCAACGGAGGCGTTGAAGAAAACGACCTTTCCGTCGTTGACGAAGGTATCAATGCCAATACGCACTACTACCTTGCGACAACCGACTATCGGGTTGCCTTTAACGGCGGTTCGACTATCGAGCGCGGGTATGAGCGTCTGGCGATGGATGCTACCGACAATCTGCTTTCTACCGAAAAAACGGACGAAGGTTACGAAACGCTTACTTCAACAACAGCTAAAAGCTGGGTGGAGATAACGCGTACCTACAGCCAGTCCGGTTCGGTCGTATCGAGATACGAAGTTATTCTGCGTAACGGCATTTCCGCTCCGGCGTATGAGATCCGTGCCGTGGAAAGCTTTGATCTGGAAAAGAAAGAAGCCTCTCAGGGAGAAACGGAAACAGCCGGTACCCGTACGGAAGGAAGCATCACCGTTACGGCGCATGCTTTTGACTATACGGTCGGTTGCGATTTGTTCGACAAGCTGTTCAACTTCTTGTGGGAGACCGCAGTGTTGACGGTAGACGGACAAAGTTTTGAGATGCCTTCCCGCAGTTATGAGGGCGTGGCCGATCAGGGCTTTGTCTTAACCGAGATGCCGGCGGCCGACACTTATGAGCGCATGCTCTACACGCATACCGTAACCGCCAACTTCAACGGCAATTCGGCCGAGGCAGTCGCCAAAGTCGAACTGCACAGAAGAACGGAAGATATGATGATAGAGCAGACCGTCGTAGACGAAGGTTTGGAGCAGATCGATGAAAACACCTCCCGCAGCTGGATAAAAATCAAGGAAATCTGGAGCGTTTCGGGCGAAAGGGAATATACCCGTTCCATTACCCTGCTTAACGGCGTGGCCGCTCCCGGCAAAGCCGTAAGAGTGGTGGACAATTTCACCCTGAATCAGATTCCGGCCGTATCCGGCGAGGAGTATCTGGCCAAAACACAAACCATCGGAGATTTTACCGTCAGAACTTACGAGCAGACCTATACGGTCGGCAACGACAAGTTCAACCGTGTGTTTGTTCTTTCATATCAGCGGGCATTCTACAATCCTTTGGATCACAGCATGCCTTTTGCCGAATATGAAAGCGTTTCCGATAACGGTTTTGTGCTTTCGGATATGACCCAGATTGCGGAAAACGGACAGGCCTACGACCGCAAGAGCTACGTTCACGCCATAAGCGCAAGCTTTAACGGCATGGCAACGGAAGCAAAGGCGGAAGTGGAACTGCGCGTTGCGGCAACCGATATTCTGGAAAGCCAGGAAATTATCGACAGCGGTATGGAATATGTGAATGAAAGCACAACCAGATCCTGGATTAAAATCAGGGAAATCTGGAGCGTGTCGGGCGAGAAGACCTATGAAAAATCGGTTAACCTCACCAACGGGATAACTTCCCCGGAAAAGGTGACCAAGATTTTGCCGGACTTCAACCTCTCATCCGCATCTCCTTCGCTTGGCGAAGAAAGCCTGAGCGGAACCGAAACGAGCGGCGACTTCACGATCAGAACCTACCGCCGTACCTATACGGTGGCGAACAACCGTTTTGACCGCGTGTTTACGCTGACCTGGCAGAGAGCTGTTTATAATCCGTTGACATACAATATGCCAAACCCGGAATATGAAAACATCTCTGACAACGGTTTTGTAACGTCGGAACTGTCGCAGACCGTGAGTGACGGCAAGACTTATGACCGCAAGAGCTATACTCATACCATGAGTGCGCGCTTCAACGGCCATGATGCAAATGCCGTCGGCGAAGCCGAACTGTGGGTGGAAGTAAATGACGAGCTTACGGAAAAGACCATTATCGACGAAGGGTTGGACTATATTAATGACAACACTTCCAGATCCTGGATAAAAATCCGCGAAGTATGGTCGGTATCGGGCGAAAAGGAATATACCAAATCGGTAGACCTGAAGAACTCGATTACGGCGCCTTCAAAGATTACCCGTGTGCTTGAAAACTTCAACCTCACGCAGATTGCCTCGACCGCGTCTTCCGAGAAGCTGGTGTCTACGGTTACAAACGGCGACTTCAAGGTCATGACATACGAACGCACTTACACTGTCGGCAACGATCAGTTCACAAGAGTGTTCACTCTGTCTTACCAGAAAGCCGTTTACTCGCCGATGACGCATAACATGCCTTCCGCGGCGTACGAAAATCTTTCCGACAACGGTTTCAAGCTCTCAGACATGAGTCAGCTGACCGAAGACGGTATGATTTACGACCGCAAGAACTATGCCCACAGCATGAGCGCAAGCTTTAACGGGCATAATGCGGAAGCCGTCGGTGAAGCCGAACTCCGCGTGTTTGTCGGTGATGACCGCGAAACGCCTCACTGGCTCGGAAAGCCCGTTTCTGCCAAGTATACCCGCGTACAGAAAGCAGTAGGAGATCCATTTACAGACATGATCGTTTTCATTTATGAGAACGGTGTCGTAATGGCTCCGAACGGCAAGGTTAATATGAACCTTACCTACGCTTTTAAAGCCTCCGTTGCCGCTGCCAACAATGTTGAGCAGTGCATCGAGGGTGCGTATAGCGGCGTATGGGGCGATGGAAAATGGCAGCCCGCCACCATCACCATTGCCGGCAGTCGCTGGTTCTATATCGGCATTGATTCTGCTTGGGATCATGCGGTAATGGAGGCAAATGCGGTAACGTTGGGAATCGGAGTTGACGTTACTCCTATTCCGGCCGCTCAGTCGGTAAAGATTGAGAACGGCGTTATCACCATCAGCTATGCGGCAAACAACGGCAGCAACACGGCGACAACTTCTCTTTCTTTGAAATAAGCTTTTTGAAAATTTAAGAGCTTTTTATTTCAAGGGAAAAAGAGACGGAAAACAGCTTCGCAGCTCTCTACGGACATTTACAGATTAGACCCCGGAACATGACGTTCCCGGGGTCTTTTTTTGTTTTTTTGTTTTTTTGCTTGCCAAAAGCATTTTTTTTGTCTATATTAAAAGAACAGGTAATTTTTAATAATATAATTAATAACAAAATCAAAATGGAAAAATTAAAAAACCAGCTTGAAATGGCTGACGATGAGATCCTCGTACTCTTGATTAACAATGTAACCGAAGAAATCCGCAGCGGTCGCTATCGTAAGGTAGAAGTGCAGCGTGATGTCGTAACCATTCTTGCCCAGCGCAGACCGCGGGTAAATTCGGTAACCAGAAGCGCCTATCAGGCATTTGTCAATAATGTCTTCGTAGCCGCTTCCAAAAATCAAGACGTTATGCGTAGAGTGCGCGAGTTCGCCAAAGTTAACCGTTTAAGTCTGTAAGAAAAAAACAAAAAAACAAAATGAAAAAAAATTTTTCAGAGGAGGAAAAGAAAATCCTCCGTGCCGAATGGCGCAGAAGAAACCCCGAAGAAGCCGCCCGCCGAGATGCCAAGCGCAAAGCTGCCGCCGCTAACGATCAGGCCGAAGCAGAACAGGAATTTGCCGAAGAAAACCTGTTTTTGAGCGAGCTGCCGAAAGATCAGGCAGAAGTGGAAGCTTATCGCAAGAGGATTAAATCCTTGTGGGAAAGCATCGCCGCCCGTCGGGAACAGTATGTCGTGGAGCGCGACCTTGCCAAAACGAAGCTTGCCGATGACGAAAAGGAAGATTTCGTTCGCTATGTGAGGAGCAACTACAACTCTACCAACCAGGCGGTGGCCGCAATCATCAACCTTCTGTTGATAGAGGGTCTTCGTTATCCCGACAAGGAGTTGAACGATTTTTGTTACAATTTCCTGAGGGAAAAAGAAGAAAAAGGCGATGTTTCCTGGTCTCTGTGGGTCAATCTGTGGGATGCGGAATTCGCTCCGCTCGACGCCGTTCGTCTGATGCTTGACATTCGTGACGGACGTTTTTATCCGCTCGAAAGATTTAAAGAGCTGATGAAAATCGTTGCCCCGAAAATCCAGCGTCATCTGGAACAGGAGTACCGCCGGCTGGAATGGGCCGAAGGTTTGTCGGACAGGGACATTCGCTCACGCGAATGCGGCCGCAAGGCAAGACGAATCTTCTATTTCGAAGCCCTGCTCGGAGCCTACGGCATTCCGACGGATCATACCTGTTAAACTTAACTTAAAAAAAACGTCTCCTTGGAAAAGGAGACGTTTTTTTGTTTGCGAACGAGCAAAACGATGTCCGGCCGTTTGGCAAAAGATCGTCCGCTTATTGACAGCAAAAGATAATCGTGGCACAATAAAACGTTTGTTATCGATTATTAATCTAATTTTTATAATTTATGAAAATATCCAAAGAAGCGGGATTGAAGTTTAAGATTCTCCCCGCAGCCTGCCGCGCGGCAGCCGTTCGTTTTTTGGAAGCGGGTTTTGAGCCGGATGAAATCTTGCCCGATTTGGCAAAATTTGCAGAACTGGAAAAAAATCTCTATGACCGCTGGTACCGCAAAATGGTGTGCGCCGTTCAGGATTGGCGCATCGATCCGGAAACATATGCGTATGAACTTTTTCGCCGACTGGAGGCTAAGAAACTTTCGCCGGAACATGCCGTTACCCTTGTTAACCGCCGTTTGCGACGACTGGAAGAAGAAGGCCATCGGCCGAGCCGGATGTTGGAGCAGATAAAAACTTATGCGACGCAATATGTTGCGGAAAGAAAAAACTTTTTTAAGTATGCCGTGGCGTATGTCGCGGAGCTGGATTATGACGGTTTGTGCCGCAAAATCGGCGAGCATACGGCGGAAATTCGCAGAAAGGAAGAAGACAAGCTCTTTCAGCTGCAGATTATCAATCATTTGCTGAACAAACAGGAAGATTGCAAAAATCTTGTTTTGCCGGCAAAAAATCGTCGTTTCCCGGAAGACTTGCTGCCCCGTGCCCTGTCTACGGATTTTTCGGACGATGAAAAGATTGCCCGCAAACAAGGGTTGCTGATAGACGGCTTTTTTGCCATTGACGGCAGCATGGCCTTTGAGCTTGAAAATCCGATGGTCGTTAAACAGCTTTGCTTTCGCTGCATAGCCGATGTTTTGTGCAAACAGGTGCCAAATGTCGTGCTGATTATGGTATCTTTCAAAGGCGACTGGGTCAGCCGGGAAATCTGCGATATCTACATGCGCGCCTATGACAACATCCGCCGCTATGGTATGACGGTCGTAGTCTATGCTCAGATTAAAAAGCTCTACGATCGTCTGGGGCTTGCCTCCAAAAAGAAAAGCGAACTCCTTGTCTTTGAGCGCCGGGTAGCCGAACTGGAAGAAAAATATTGTTCGTGAAGCAATGCCGGGGCGTGTCTATTGTAAAAAAACTCCGAATCCATAGTGATTCGGAGTTTTTTTGGAGGAGGCGAATCATGGTCTGTTGAAAAGAGGTTTTTCGGTTGAGTGAATTTGAGGGCAAAAAGGTTGAAAAAAATATGGTTGCACCTCTTTGTGCGGCAGATAAAAAACGCTTGCAAATTGAATCGTTTGTGATATATAAGGATAACCTTTTCAAAAGAAATTTTTTCGCAAAAGGTTTTTGTTGTGTAATAACTGTTGTGGGAGATTTGCCATAATCTTACCACAAACCGCTAAAAGAGGTATGGAAATGGCTGTAAAATCTAAAAAGAAAATTTTAGGGTTGATCAAGCTGCAAATCCCTGCCGGAAAGGCGAACCCGTCTCCTCCGGTCGGCCCGGCTTTGGGTCAGAAAGGCTTGAATATTATGGAATTCTGCAAGGCTTTCAACGCCGCTACCCAGAAGATGGAACCGGGTATCCCGGTGCCGGTGGTGATTACGGCTTACGAAGACAAGTCTTTTACTTTCATCACCAAGCTGCCGCCGGTTTCTTTCTACATCAAGCAGGCCGCAAAGATTAAGTCGGCTTCCAAGGAACCGGGCAAAACTTTTGCCGGACAGATTACGATGGCTCAGGTAAAGGAAATTGCCGAAGCCAAAATGCCGGATCTGAACTGCGCAACCGTTGAGGCCGCGATGAATATGGTTAAAGGTCAGGCTCTTTCCATGGGCGTGAAAGTTACGGAGTAAGACAATGGCTGGAAAAAGAATTCAAAACGCATACAAAACCATTGACAAGTCTAAGCTTTACCCGCTGAAAGAGGCTGTTAAACTGGTAAAAGAAAATGCCAACGCCAAATTTGACGAAACCGTCGATGTGGCGATTAACCTCGGTGTCGATCCGAAATATGCCGACCAGATGGTTCGAGGCGTCTGCTCGCTGCCGAACGGCACGGGCAAAACCGTCCGCGTGGCCGTGTTGGCTCAGGGCGAAAAAGCCGACGAGGCCAAAGCCGCCGGCGCCGATATTGTCGGAGCCGAAAATCTGATCGACTCGATTTTGGCCGGCAAGATTGAATTTGACCGTTGCATTGCCACCCCGGATATGATGGGGTTGGCCGGCCGCGTTGCCCGCGTGCTCGGTCCGAAAGGCCTGATGCCGAACCCGAAACTCGGTACGGTAACGACCGATGTTGCCGGAGCGGTTAAAAAAGCCAAGGCCGGCGAAGTGCAGTATCGCGCCGAAAAAACCGGTATTGTTCACGCCGGTGTGGGCAAAGTCAGCTTCAGCGAAGAGGCGATTTATGAAAACGCCAAAGCTCTGATTGACGCGGTTATCAAAGCCAAGCCGTCGGGTGCCAAAGGAACTTATCTGAAGAAGATTTCGATAAGCTCGACCATGGGTGCCGGCGTGCATGTCGACCTTGCCAATCTGTAATTTTTGACGGTGTCGCTGTCCGGGCAACCGGCGCGCGCCTGCCGAAAAAATAAGAAAAACGTCCGTTTGCCAGGCAAGCGGGCGTTTTTGTATGGCCGAAAACCATCGGACGCGGCGGGCAAAAAAATGCCCTGTCGGCAAAAGCCTGCAGATTTTGCTTGACATTTGCCGGATAAAAGTTTATGTATGCCGGCAAGAGAGCAGAGCGCAAGCTTTGTTCTTTCTGTCCAAGACCGCAGGCGGTTTGTCAGGGCAAGTTTGTTTTTCGTGTTGCCCGAACCTTAATTTCCTGCGCAGACGGAGTAAGCAGGATTTTTTATAATCGTTTTTTTCTCCCGGACAGATAAAACCAAGGCTTTTGCGGATTTTTCCGCAGGGGCTGTAATTGTAAAGGCAACGCCTTTGAAGTTTGAAGGCGTTATATTTGGAGATAGAAAAGTGAATCGTGACGAAAAAGCACAGTTGCTCGCAGAACTCAAGCAGTTGTTTGAAGAGTCCGAAGTCGTGGTTGTTTCCCACTACAAAGGGTTGACCGTGGCCGAGGTTTCCGAATTGAGAAACAACATCCGCAAAGCCGGAGCAGGGTTCAAAGTAACCAAAAACCGCATCACTCGTCTGGCTCTGAAAGATACAAGATTTGCCGATTTGGCGGAACAGTTTACCGGCCCGACCGCAATCGCTTTTGCGAACGATCCGGTTTCTGCCTGCAAAGCTTGTGTTGAATTTGCAAAAGGTAACGAAAAGCTGGTGATTATCGGCGGCGCGATGGGCACGGGTATTTTGTCCGTTGACGACATCAAACGCCTGGCAAGCATTCCTTCGGTGGAAGAACTGCGCGCCAAGATTATCGGCCTGCTGCAGGCTCCGGCCGCACAGCTCGCCCGGGTTACCAAGGCATATTCGGAAAAAGACATGGCCGCTTAAGAGCTGCCGGATATTTGTGGTTTTTAACATTACAGAATTTAATTTTATTTATGGAGAAAAAAAATGGCCGATTTAGCCAAATTAGTTGATGAATTGTCAGCCCTGACCGTTATGGAAGCCGCTGATCTGTCCAAAATGTTGGAAGAAAAATGGGGCGTTTCCGCCGCTGCTGCCGTTGCCGTTGCTGCCGGTGGCGCTGCTGCTCCTGCCGAAGAAGAAAAAGACGAATTTGAAGTTGTTCTGGTTGCTGCCGGCGACAACAAGATTAACGTCATTAAAGAAATCAGAGCTATCACTCAGCTCGGTCTGAAAGAAGCCAAAGACCTGGTTGACGGCGCTCCGAAGACGGTTAAGGAAAATGCTCCGAAAGCTGAAGCCGAAGAAATCAAGAAGAAGCTGGAAGCTGCCGGTGCTAAAGTTGAGCTGAAGTAATTTTCTCTCAGACTTTACAAGTTCCGACTCCCCGTTTGTCTCAGTCCTTTTTTAATGAAAGGCGCGGCAACGGGGAGTTTTTTTGTGCGGCAAAGAAAACGCCGCGCGGCTGAAAAACGTAAGATAAAAAGAGGCTCGAAAAAAACCGCAGGAGTAATGCCTGCGGTTTTTGCGGTAACGGATGTTTTGCTTGTGCAAAAAACGTTTGCCGTTTCGGTTTACGGGACGGAAGCCGCAATCGCAGCATTTATTTGCGCTTGCCGGCGGTTGTCCGCGCAAACAATTGTTTGCAGCAATAAAACAGTCGCCCCTTTTTCAACAGCAGCCGATATTGCCGGTGATCGGCCAAAAACTGCCATTGTTTGGCTTTGACTGCAAAACGGTAAATTTTTCGCGTTTCAAAGTCGCTGTTTTTTTCTTTTTGCAGCCAACGGTTCCAGTCGATAGCCCGATAGCATTCCAGACAAGCCAGCGTATTCCAGTTTTCGTTTTGCCAAAACGGGGCAAAACAGCCGGCGCCCACCAAAATCTGATACTCTTTGATGCGGTAGAGGAAGTTTTGTCCCTCGGGTATGGAACAGAGCTTGCAAATGACATCGGCTTCCGACCAGCGACGCAAAGAATCGCGATGGGTGAAAAGGACGGCGTACTGTTTGTGCCGCCAGAGAATTTCTTCCCCACCGGAAATCTGTGTGAGCCATTGAAACTTTTTCAGTTCAATGATCCTTGGCAACTGGTTGTTTTCCGTCAGAATCTTTGCGGCATCGGAAGAATAGCGGTTGCTGGGGTTGCAGATAATGTCGTCAAAACGTTTGTGTCGGGCAAGAATTTCCCATTTTCCTTTTTTGGCGAGTTCTTCCCATTGTTCGTTTTCTTCCAGTTGTTCGGTCGAGAGCAAGCTGTACATTGTTTTCCAGCAGCTTTGGCAGTTGTCCTTTTGGCTTTTTTGCACCACCATGGCGGCGGTATTTTTTTCGCCGAACAGATCGCAGAGGAAAGAAAACAACCACCTGCTGTCACCGTCGAAATCGAATTTGACATTCATCAGGGCAAAGATAAGATCTTTTTGTCCGCTCCATTTGAGTGTTTCGAGAACGATCGGGGTTAGCCGATAACCGCTCTGTACCATGGGAATGAGCTGTCTGGCGCATTCCAGGTTAATGATGCCGAGTAAGATTTTTTCTTGTTGCTGAGGAGAAAAAATTTGTCTCCTTTCGGATTGATAATCTGTTTTCATAATTATTTGAAGGCTTAAAAATTTATAAATTAATTCGTTTAACGGATACAGCATAAACTTGTTTGACAAAAAATGCAACACTTTTTGTCGCAAAGGACAAAAATATTTGCGGGCGGATAGGGGCGGATGCTCTTGAGACGCGCCATTCAACAAAATCGTGAAAATAATATTTGCAAGTTTGGCAATTATATTATAAGCAGAAAGAAAAAACCAAACATAAAAGAGGATAAAATGACGATATCGGTGCTGATTGTTTTGGCTTTGTTTGTTTATGCGCTTCCGGCCGCGGCCAACCCGGCCTGTCCGGTGTGCACAGTGGCGGTGGCCGCGTCGCTGGAGATTGCGCGCCGGCTCGGTGTGGACGACAGCGTGGTCGGCGTGTGGGCGGGGGCGCTGCTCGCGTTGCTCGGCTACTGGCTGATTGTCTGGTTCGATAAAAAGAACTGGCGTTTTGCGGGGCGTGATTTTCTGTTGATGGCACTGAGCGTCGGCATGATCGGCTTTATGTATGTCGGCAAACTGGAATACAGCCCCGAACCGCTGCTTTATTTCCTTTTCCTCGATCCGTTTTTGTTCAGCGTTTTGGCGGGCGCGGCGGTGCTGATGCTTGCCAACCGGTTCTACCAGTGGATGAAAAAGAAAAACGGCGGGCACGCCCATTTTCCGTTTGAAAAAGTGGCGGTGCCGGTGTTGGCTTTGGCGTTGCTCAGTACCTATTTTTATTTTTATCCGCTGTGCAACAAGGCTGCGGAATTGTACGAATTTTAAGCTTCTTCAAACCACGGCCGGCAAGGGACGATTCGGAGCTTTCGGTTTGGAAAAACCTGCTTTTTCCAAACCGTTTTTGTTATTAAAAAATTAAGTTTTGTGCTGTACGATAAATACGATTTACGTAAATTTTAACAATTCTGGAAGTCTGAAATGAGTCTTAAAAACAAAGCGGAAAATCTTCCTGCGGAAGAAAACGAAACCTCGTGGTTCGGCAGCAATCTCTATCGGCTGATGCTGATTGTGACCGTGGTCTGGTTTGCGATTGTGCTGATATATATTACCCAGTTTTTCGGCTGGTCGAATTTGTTTTTGATGATGCCCGACGAGTTCGGCGGTTTTTTGGCGGGGGCAACTCTGCCGCTGGCGCTGATTTGGGTGGGCATGGCCTATGTTGACCGCAGCGCGGCGTTCAAACGGGAGGCAAAATTTTTGCGCGCCTATATGAACCAGCTGGTCTATCCCGAAGAGGGAGAGTCGGCCACGGCCAAGGCCATGTCCGAGGCAATTCGCTCGCAGGTGGCGGAGCTGCAGGAGGTGACCAAATTGGCCATGAGCCAGACTGCCAACATCAAAAAAGAGCTTGATTCCCGAGTTGACGATTTTGCCAGTCTGGTGCGTGTGCTCGATAACTACTCTACCAAAAGCATCGTCGAGCTGACCAACGGCGTTAAAACCCTGACCAAAAGTTTTGACGGCGTGACCGACAAGGCTTTTAAGACCACTAAAGACTTAAACAGTTGCATTGCCGAATTTTCGTCCGTTGCCGGTCGGTTGCAGGAAGATATCAACGGCATTGTCGACAACCTGTTGCCGGGAATGCACGAAATCAAAAATTCCGCCGACGTCATCCAAACGGTGGCGGAAAGCAGTTCCCGCCAGATTATTGAGGCCAGCGAGAGCATCCGCTCTTACGGCTCCGTTTCCGAAGAAAACTTTAATCTGGTATACGAAAAAATTCAGGCTCAGAGCAAGTACCTGCAAGATATAACCGCGCAGGCGACCGAAAGTACCAAAGCCGTCGGCGAAACTTTCCGCTCGGTGGCCGAAGAAATCGACAGACTGATAGAAACCCGCGGCCGCCAAACCGTCGAATATGCGGAAAATATGGACAACAGTATCCAAAACGCCTGTCGCCATATAGCCGAGCACAGCGAACAGTTTGCCGGAGAGGCGGAAAAAATCATTGCCCAGACGGCGGTGGTTGAAAACAATATTTCCATCCAAGCGGCGGAAATGAAAAATATTGCCGATACGGTTACCGATAGCTTGCAAAAAGCGGAGAATGCCTTAAGCAACGGTTTTGAAAATATGGACGAGCAAAGTACGCAGGCGGTGGAAAAACTGCGAGAAGCGGTCGATACGCTGCAGGTTAAGACCGAAAATCTGATAACCTTTACCGGCAATGCCTGCGACAGGCTGGAAAACGGTTGCGACACGATAGACGGACGTCTGGCGCAGATGCAAAATATCGGCGAGACCGCGGGCGGTCGGTTGGACGAAGCCGGAATGCGGCTCAAACAACGGATTGACGAAATCGAAAAATCCGTTCAGGCCGTGTTGGAAAAATTAAATCAGGCCGGCGGAATATTGTCCGATCAGGCGGAAAAAATTAACGAAACCGGGAACATGGCCGTGGCGCAGAGCCGTCTGGCGGAAAATTCGCTTTCCGAACAGCATGACAGCCTCAATGCGTCGATTGCCGCAATCGGCGACATTCGCTCCGAGCTTGCCCGCCAGATTGAAGAATTATCGACCGTGGCCGACAAAGTCTCCGAACAGACGAACGAGGCCGTCGGCCGTCTGCGGGACAATCTTTCGGCTTCGCTCGAAGCTTCCCGCGAGGTAGCCGAGCAGTCAAAGCAAATTAATGAAACTCTGGAAGAAGAAGTTTCTCGTTTGGGCGCCGCCGCGGCAGATGCCGCCGGCAAAATTTCGGGTCTGGAATCGGTGGTTGCCGCACAAAGCGAACAGCTGCGCGGCTTAACCGACGGCATTGAGGAACAGACCGGTCGTCTGTCGACGGTTATGGAACGTCATGCGTCCGCGGTCAACGAGGCAACGGAAGGTTTTTCTTCTCGTTTTGAAGAAATTGTTTCCACTTTTGAAAACCAGTCGACCCTGTTTAACAACGTAGCCGAAAACACGGCCGGCGTCAGTCGGACGATACGCGAACAGATTGCTTCCATCGGCGAGAGCGCAGACAGCGTGTTCGCCAAGATGAGCGCGTTGGAAGAAGAGGTGGAAAAACGCGGTTCCGCCGTGGCCGACAAGTCGAAAGTGGCCATTGACAAGCTGGGCGAAATAGACCAGGCGGTGGGCGAAAAAATCAGTCGTCTGAACGAAGATTTGGACGCCGTTTCCGGCCGCCTGAGCTCCGGTTTGGAAGAGTTCGGGCGTTCTGTCGAAGAAGTTAAAAACGCCGGCGAAAATGCCGCTCAAAAAATTACCGGCAGCATGGAGCGGCTGCGCAATGTCCATGACGATTTCGGCAACGAATTTGACCGCCTGAGCGGCAGAATGGAAAATTATGTCGGACAAATAGGGGCTTCCGTTGAGCAAATACGCAGCAGCAGCTTGGAAATCAACGATAATTTCAATGCCGTCGTCGAACAGATGCAGGCTCAGGAAAGCAGAATCGGTGATGTGTTTAAGGTAATTGACGAACAGATGCAGGCTCAGGGCGCAATCATCGGCGAAAACTTTGCCCGCCAGCGCGAAGATCTGCTTGATGTGGTCAATCAGGTGAGCGCGCAGACGCGTTTGGGCGAAGCGGCTTTGAACCAGCAATATAATTGTCTGATGGACGTGGCCGACGCCATCGCCGAAAAGATGGAAAATCTGCGCGGGGTTTTTGTCGAAGATGCCGCCAACTTGCGTGAAAACGCGGCCGAAGCCGCAACGGGCATTGCCGCATTGTCGGAAAAATTGGCTCAGGCCGACGGGGTTCTTGCGCAAACGGCGCAAAATGCCGTTTCCGGCATGCAGGAAGTCGAACAAATGCTTTCTTCCTGCAGTGAGCGGCTTGGTGTGACCACTGATGAGGCTGCCGCCAATATGAACAAAATGGCCGAAGATTATCGCCGCGGTTTGGAAAGCTTTAACCAGATTACCGATGACAGCGCCAAGACGGCCGATGCTGCGGCCGCGCAGCTGGCTGCGGAAAATGAAAAAATGGCGCAAATTACAAACGATACCAAGTCGCTGGCGGATTATTTCAATTCGCTGATGGAAAAAGCCTCCGAACAGCTGATTGAAAAGGCAAACTTTGCCCATGACAAAATTCGCGAACAGGGCGAAAATCTGCAGGAACTCGGGCGGCGGCTTGAAGAAGCCGTGGCGGCAAGTTCGGGCAGTTTTGCCGAAGCCGGCGAAAAGCTGCGTGCGGTGGTAAACGAAACCAGAGATTCCGCCGGACAGATGGCGGAAAACGTAGCTGCGGCCGGCAATGTCTTTAAGGAACAGGCCGAAACGCTGCGCGCAACGGCTGATGAAACCATGGCAAAAGCCGGCGAGACAATGGGCAATTTCAGCGTCAGTCTGGAAGAATTTACCGCTCGCGGCAACGAGATTGTCGCCGGTACCGACAGTTTCAACCAGATTGTCAAAAAACAGATTGAGCTGCTGGAAATCGGCGCCAAACAGGCCGGCGGCGAACTGGCGGAAATCGAAAAACGCTACCGCGAAATGAAAGTGGAAAACTTCTTGAAAAATGCCACTTCGATTATTGAAAAACTGGAAAATCTGGCGGTTGATATCAATATGATTTTCAACCCCGAAAGCCAGGACAAGCTGTGGCAGAAATATTATGAGGGTGATGCGGATGTTTTTGTGCGCTATCTTGCCCGCAGTATGAGCCGCAAGCAGGTGGTGGCGCTGAAAGAGGAGTTTGAAAAAAATCCCGAGTTTCGCAAAGTGGTCAGCGCCTATATGAACGAGTTTGAAGAACTGATTAACCGCGCTCGTGCCTGCGAAAAGTCCGATATTCTGTTGTCGGTCATTTCCGGCGCCGACGTGGGCAAAATCTATTATGTTCTGGCGCGCGCTCTGGATAAGCTGAACTGAAGATAAATGGCCATGACGAATTTTGACAGCCGGGTTTTTCTGGCGCCGATGGCGGGTATAACCGACAAACCGTTTCGGCGCCTCGTGGCATCTTTCGGCAAAGGCAACATTGTTTCCGAAATGGTGGCGGTTAACGCTCTTACCCGCCAAAACAGAAAGACCTGGCGCATAGCCGACGTTCGCGACGAACCGTATCCGGTTATCGTGCAGCTTGTCGGCGGCGAGCCGGAGCTGTTTGCCGAGGCAGCCAGAGTGGCGGCGGAACTCGGGGCAGGCGGGCTTGATATCAACATGGGCTGTCCGGTGCGCAAAATCGTCAATAACAATTCCGGCGCCTATCTGATGACCGATATGCCGCGGGCGGCAAAAATCATTGAAACGACGGTTCGGGCAACATCGCTTCCGGTCAGCGTCAAGTTTCGCAAAGGCTGGGATCACGAGCATGTCAACGCGGTTGACTTTGCGCGGATGTGTGAGGAAAGCGGCGCCGTGCGGATTACCGTGCACGGCCGCACCCGCAGCGACTTTTATGCCGGACGGGCCGACTGGGAGATTATCGGCGAGGTTAAAAACGCGGTCAAGATTCCGGTGGTGGCCAACGGTGACATAACCGACGGCCCGACGGCGGCCGCAGCTTTGGCCGCAACCGGCGCCGACGGAGTGATGATCGGTCGGGCGGCGCTCGGGGCGCCGTGGGCGGTGGCCGATATCGACCGCTATCTGCAAACGGGCGTTTTGCCCCCTGTTAAAACGACGGTGGAAATCATGCAGGTTTTGCTGGCGCATCTTGACGGATTGGAAGAATATTACGGCAGCCGCACGGCTTTGTCCTTGTCGCGCAAATATGTCTGCTGGTATTGCAGGGGGTTGCGCGAGGCCAAACGTTTTCGCGAACATTATGTGCGTCTAACCGGGCTGGCGGAGGCGCGGACGGCCGTTAAAGAATATTTCGGCGGCCTGTCCGCCGGAGAAGCAAACGGGGGAGAAGAAAGATGAAGATAATAGTAGGCGGAGCCGGCAATGTCGGCAAAAGCATCGTCGCATATCTCAGCCGCGGCAATAACGATGTAACGGTTATTGACGAGGACGAAAGAAAATTAAGCGAAGTGGCTCGCGAGTGGGATGTGATGACGCTTTTGGGCTCGGTGGCGCATCCCGATGTTTTGCAAAAGGCGGAAGCCGGAAAAACCGACTTGCTGATTGCCGCTACCGACAGCGACGAAGTCAACATGGTGGCTTGTCAGGCAGCGCGTTCGTTGTTTGACATTCCGCGCAAAGTGGCGCGAATCAGTGCCAGAGTATATCATCGGGCGGCCTGGAGCGGATTGTTCGGCGAGCATGACATACCTGTTGATTTGGCCGTTTCTCCCGAATTTGAAATTGCCGCGGCCATCCGTCGGGCGTTGCAATATCCGGGGATTTCGGCCGCATATCCTTTTGCCGGCCGCAAACTGATGCTGCTGTCTTTCCGCTGTCCGAAAAAATCGCCGCTGCTGCAAATTCCTCTTGACCATTTGGAACGCGCCGATCCGGACTTGCATATTGCGGTTATCAACATTATCCGCAACGGTCGCGGGTTTATTCCCGGGGCGGACGATACCTTCCACGCCGGCGACGAAATCAACCTGTTGGCCGCGGCCGATGACATAGAGGACGTTATCCACAGTTTCGGGCTGGAGCGCAAAGACAACGAGCGGGTGCTCATTTTCGGCGGCGGCAGCATTACCGCCTATCTGGCGGAAGCTTTGGAAGACGATGACGGCATCAGCTGCCGGGTGATTGACGAAGATCCGCAAAGCGCGGCACAACTGGCGGAATATCTGAACAACACGGCTGTTTTCAGCGGTTCCGTCATGAGCGACGTGGTACTCTCCGAGGCCGGCATTGCCGACACCGATGCGGCGGTGGCGGTAACCGGCGAGGACAAAGACAATATTATCGCGGCGATGATTGCCCGCAAAAACGGCGTGGAAAACACTTTTGCGCTGGTCAATTCCCGTTCGGCCAACACGCAGATGATAAACGTCGGCGATAACATTCTGGTAGACCGTACGACAATTACCATTTCTGCCATTTTGAAGGAACTGCGCAAGGTGCGTCTGAACAACGCCTGCACATTGGGGCTTTCGGGAGAAGTATGGGAAATTGCCGTTGACGGCAACTCAACCCTGATCGGTTCCACCTTTGCGCAACTCGGTCTGCCGAAAGAAAGCCGCGTCTGCGCCCTTATCCGCAAGGGAGAAACAATGCTTCTGCCGGGGGAGGGAGAGCATATTGAGGAAGGCGATGTTCTTGTCTTTTTCACGGCGCCGGCGTCCATCCGCCGCGCGGAGAAAATTTTTGCCTGATTTATCCCCTTTTAAGAAGAACAACTCTTTACTATTTATAAAAAATGGGGTTACAATCAAAACAACGGGCTAACAACAATAATCATAAGGAAAAAACATGTCAGCAAATGTAGAAGAAGAATTTTTGAACAATATCCGCAGCAAGGAAATCGCCGTTACCGTTTTTCTTATTAACGGCGTTAAACTTCAGGGAATAATAACCTGGTTTGACGACGCATCCGTTTTGCTGCGTCGCGACGGGCATACGCAGCTGATTTATAAGCACGCCGTTTCGACGATTATGCCGGGCGAGGCGGTGGATATTTCCCCGACCGGCGAACAAGCTTAAATCCTTGAGTGAAAATGTTGTTGAAATTCCGGCCGTAAAGGCGTTTATCGTCTGTCCCTTCAGGGAAGACGAGCGTTTCTCCCTGTCTCCCGAGCAGCGGCTGGAAGAAACCGTGCGTCTGGCGGCAGCCATCAATCTGCAAATAGCGGGCGCCGAAATTGTCCGCCTGCGGCAAGTGCGGCCGGATATGTTTTTCGGAAAGGGAATGGTCAGGCGTTTCGGCGAAATGACGGCGGCCGGAAATTGTCGGCTGATGGTGGTGGACGCCGCGCTTTCGCCCGTGCAGCAACGCAATCTGGAAAAAGCCCTGAATCTGAAAGTTATAGACCGTACGGCGCTGATTTTGGAGATTTTCGGCGAACGGGCAAAAACCAGAGAAGGCTCGCTACAGGTGGAGTTGGCGCATCTGACCTATCAGCGCAGCCGGCTGGTGCGCAGCTGGACGCATCTGGAGCGCCAGCGGGGAGGCGCCGGTTTTCTGGGCGGTCCGGGGGAAACGCAGATAGAGCTTGACCGCCGGATTATCGATGAAAAAATCGTCAAAATCAAAAAAGCATTGGAAAAAATCCGTCAGACGCGCGGGCTGCAACGCACGGCGCGCAAACGCGTGCCCTATCCGGTGGTGGCTCTCGTCGGCTATACCAATGCCGGCAAATCGACTTTGTTCAACCGCCTGACGGCCGCCGGCGTTTTTGCCGAAGACCTGCTTTTTGCCACGTTGGACACCACCATGCGCCGACTGGTTTTGCCCTCGGGGCGGGAAGTTATCCTTTCGGATACGGTCGGTTTTATTTCCGACCTGCCGCACGAACTGGTGATGGCCTTTCGGGCGACCTTGGAAGAAGTGGCGGAAGCCGATGTCGTGGTGCAGGTTTTGGATGCTTCGGCACCGGTGATAAAGCAGCAGCGCCGCGACGTATTGGATGTTTTGCACCGTCTGGGGCTCGAAAAAATAGAGTATCAGGACAATTATCTCGAAGCATATAACAAAACGGATCTGCTTTCCGCCTTTACGCCGCCGGCGGCCAGAGCCGTCAAAATTTCCGCGTTGACGGGGGCGGGGTGCGAAACGCTGCTTGCCCGTCTGGACGAGATTTTGTCGGCTGCCGAAGCCGTGGTCGATTTGGTTGTGCCTGCGGCAGACGGTCGGCTTTTGGCCTGGCTGCACCGTCACGGCAAGGTTCTTTCCTGTCGAACAGAGGGCGAAAACATGTATCTCAAAGTGCGTCTGGGACAGGCCGAACAAAGCCGGTTGACGGATATTCTGCAGTCAACGGCGCAGTCTTCCGCCGGTTGAAAATCTTTCTTGAGTTCCCATATCAAAGGCATGTTTTGACAATGATAAAAGGAGATAAACATGCTGGTTTTATTATGCGCTCTGTTTTTGACGGCCTGTGCCGGCAGCAGCGGTTTGGACGGGCGTCTTGCCGCCTGGGTCGGCGTTTCCGAACAACGTCTGGTGGAAAACTTCGGGCAGCCCGACAGCGTTTTTACGATAGACGCCGACAGCCGCGTATTGACCTATGTTGACTATGCCGGACAGGGAGATGCCTCACCCTACCGCGGCGAGGTGGCCTACGGCGCCGTTGTTGAACCGGATTTCGGGCTTTTGGACGGAAGCCGCGACGGTGTTGAATATTGCAAAATTTCGTTTACGGTCAACAACGGCACGGTTGTCGGTTACAATTTCAACGGCGACGACTGCACCGACCGGATATTTGCGGAAAATAACTGATCTCAGGCGGCGGAATTAATAAAAAACTAAGCTTTGGCGGCTATATTCAAACCCATGTTGCAACCATAAACAAAAGAGGTTTGTCATGCTGCTCAGTCAGATATTATCCGGCATCAAAACGGTAGACGGGGATTTTGCCGATACGGAAATCGGCTCGGTGGAAATCGATTCGCGCAAAGTTGTGCCCGGGGCGTTGTTTATCGCCTTGAACGGCACTGCGGAAAACGGGCGCAAATATATTCCCGATGCTCTGGCAAAAGGAGCGGCGGCCGTGCTTTACGACGGCGAATATGCCGTGCCGGCGGAAAGCGGGGCGGTGTTTGTGCGGGCGGCCGGGGATATGCGGGCGAACATTGCCCGGGCGGCGGGCAATTTTTATAAACCGATGCCGGCGCGTCTTTATGCCGTAACCGGTACCAACGGCAAAACCTCGATTGCCGATTTTTGCCGCCAGATGATGAGATGTTTGGGCTATTCTTCGGCCAGCATCGGCACGGTGGGCGTGGTTGCCGACGTTGCCGCACCGACCGAAACCCTGACCACGCCGGACAGCGTGACCCTGCACCGCATTTTGCGCGATCTGGCGTTAAAAGGTGTGGATTATGTGTCGCTTGAAGCCTCGAGCGTGGGCATTGAGCAGCACCGTTTGGACGGGCTTAGCATCAAAGTTGCCGGTTTTACCAATTTTACGCAGGATCATCTGGATTATCACAAAACGATGGCCAATTATCTCAAAGCCAAGGAAGAACTTTTTTCCCGCGTGATGGAGGCCGACGGTACGGCGGTTCTGAACGCCGATATTCCCGAATTTGCCGAACTGGCGGAGATATGCCGCGCGCGGGGAATAAGGGTGATGTCTTACGGCCGCGGCGGCAAGGATTTGCGCCTGCTGGAACGGACGCCGCATGCCGCCGGGCAAACGCTGGAGGTGGAAATAGAGGGGCGTCCCTATCGGATGGAGCTGCCGCTTATCGGCGAATTTCAGGCGATGAACGTGCTCTGCGCCGTGGGGATGGTGATTGCCGGACATGGTTTTTCCGGCAAAATTATCGACTATCTGCCGCATCTTAAAGGTGCGCGCGGACGGCTGGATCTGGTCGGCCGTCGGGCAAACGGGGCAGGGGTGTACGTCGACTATGCGCATACGCCGGACGCTTTGGAAAACGTGCTGAAAACCATGCGTCATCATACGGCAAACAAACTGTGGGTGGTGTTTGGCTGCGGCGGGGACAGAGACAAGCTCAAACGGCCGATAATGGGACGGATAGCCCGCGAACTGGCGGACAACGTTATCGTTACCGACGACAATCCGCGCACAGAGGATGCCGCCGCCATCCGTCGGCAGATTTTGGCCGAATGTCCGGATGCCGTGGAAATCGGCGATCGGATTGAGGCGATAAAATATGCCGTGGAAGGTCTGAAAGAAGGCGATATGCTGGTGATTGCCGGCAAAGGTCATGAAAACGGGCAAAAAATCGGCGACAAACTTATTCCGATGAACGATATTGAGGAGGCGGCCAAAGCGCTGAGCGGGCTTTCCTGAAAACAAGAAAAACAAATATAAAAAAAGGAGGCGGTGTTATCCGCCTCTTTCGATTTATTTTTTTCTTTGCGATATTTTGACTTCTTCGTTTTCTTTGAAATAGCGCACGGTGTCTGCTTTCAGTTCGGAAGTGGCTTCTTCGTCGCAGACGATGAGCGCGTGCGGATGCATTTGCAGAATGCTTAGCGGACACATGTGGTTGATGCTGCCTTCAATGGCGCCGTGCAGGGCTTTGGCCTTTTTGTCACCGCTGGCGATAACCATCACGTCGCGGGCTTCCATAATCGTGGCAATGCCGATGGTCAGCACGTTTCGCGGCACGCGGTCGGTGTCGCCGTCAAAGAAACGGGCGTTGGCGTTGATGGTGTTTTTGTTTAAGGTTTTTACCCTTGTGCGCGAGGCAAGCGACGATCCCGGTTCGTTAAAGGCGATATGTCCGTCTTCGCCGACGCCGGCTATCAGCAGGTCGATGCCGCCGTAGCTGCGGATAAGTTTTTCGTAGGAAGCGCATTCTTTGGCAAAATCTTTGGTTTGGCCGTTCAAAAGATGAATGTTTTTCTTTTTGATATCGATATGGTCAAAAAATTTTTTCCACAGATAATAATGATAGCTGTGTTCGTCGTCCGGCGCCAGACCGGCATATTCGTCCATGTTGAAAATAACCACGTTTTGGAACGAAAGCTTGCCTTTGCGGAACAGTTCAATCAGGCGTTCAAACATGCCGAGCGGAGAGCTCCCGGCCGGCACCGCCATCACGAAAGGTTTGTTTTCCGTCGGGCGGGCGGCTTTGATTTTGTAGGCGACATAATCGGCCGCCCAGCGGGAGCAGCCGTCATAATCGGGGGAGATAATCAGTCTCATGAGGTAAAATCCTTTTTACTTTATTTATTAACCTGTTTATACTATGCTCCATAAAAATAAAGAAAAGGTAAATGAGGATGTTTAACTGGTTTGCGCCGAAAGTTTTTAACCAAGGTTTTTTGCCCGAAGAAAACGGGCATCAGGTGTTTTTTATGGAAGCGGGCAGCAAAAATGGCATGCCCGTGCTGGTGTTTCACGGCGGCCCGGGCGGCGCTTCAAACCTGTATCATGCCGCGCCGTTTGCCCGCCGCAAATATCGGCTGATATTTTTTGACCAGCGCGGAGCAGGGCGTTCGCTCCCCTCCGGAAAAACGGAACACAACACCACGGCCGACCTGCTGAACGACGCGGCGCGTCTGCTCGATTTTCTTAAAATCGGAGAAAAGGTGATTTTGCTCGGCAGCTCCTGGGGGTCTACGCTGGCCCTCTTGTTTGCCGAAAAATATCCCGACCGCGTGCGCGCCCTCCTGCTGTCAAAAATTTTTCTTGCCGACGGCGAAGCGGGCGACTGGATAGACGGCATAAGCGGTTGGTTTTATCCCGACATTATGGAAAAACTCCGTGACGGCATGCCCGAAAAAGAAAGTCTGCCCGCTTATTATGAGCGGATGATAAACTCCAAAAACGAAAAAGCGCAAAAGAAAGCGACCGCTCTTTACGGTCGGTATGAGCGGGTTTTGGGCTCGTTGTCGCCCGTGCTGAAAGAAGAAACGGAAATAACGGAAGAGGAGATAACCGCCGCCAGGATATATCTTCACTATGCCGCCGCCGGTTTTATGCTGGAGCCGGAGCAGATTATGAAAAACCTTTCCCGTATTCGCCATCTGCCGGCGCTGATCGTTCACAACCGGCTGGATATGGTTTGTCCGCTCAAAGGGGCTTTTGTCCTGCATCGTGGACTTCCTGCTTCCAAACTGGTTATCGTGCCCGAAAAAGGGCATGTCGGGCCGTTGATTGCCAAAACTTTCCGCAGGGAAATCCGCGCTTTTCTGAAAAAACATACGGCATAAAAAAACGGGGAAACGTCCCCGCTTTTCCATGCCGGCCGGACAGGCGGTCGGTTATTTTTGCTTGCGGAACCTGTACCGATAAAGCGCAATCAATCGTTTTTTTATCAAATAAGGCGAAAAACCAGCCGCCTGCCGTAGCGGATGGTAGTAGGAATCGTCCGTCAGATATTGCAGGGAGATAATGTTTTTAATAATAAAATGAATGACCTGATGACGAGCGCCGGGAACATTTTGTCGGATAAATTCCAAAATCATGCAGCTGATGGTCAGGCTGTCGGCTTTCTTTTTGGAAGCCATCTTCGGCGTATGCGTCAGCGATCCCGGGTTGATGACATAGTGATAACGGGTGCTGTCGATAACTCCGAGTTTGGTGCATAGAGCCAGACATTTGATGATAAACAAATTGTCTTCGGAAAGCAGTCCCGGCGGAAAAGAAAGTTCGTTGCGGCGCAAAAAATCGGTCAGATACAGTTTGTTCCAGCAAGTGCCGATGCGGATGGCCATCAGTTTGTCGGCAAATTTTTGATAAACGCCCGGTTTGCCCGACCAGATTTTCTTTTTGTTCGGCCATTCGGCGGAGGTGGCGGTGGTGATGATTTCCGCGCCGGTTTTGTGCGCGGCCTGCAGCAGTCGGCCGTAAAAATCGGGATCGACAAAGTCGTCGGCGTCGATAAAACCGATGTATTTGCCCGCCGCTTCCGCCATTCCGCGGTTGCGCACCAGGCTGATGCCCTGGTTTTGTTCGTTGACAAGCAAACGGATGCGCGGATCGACCTCCTGCAGGGAGTGGATGATTTTTACGGTGTTGTCGGTCGAGGCGTCGTCAATGCATATAATTTCCAAATTTTCATAAGATTGCCGCATAATGCTTTGCAGGCATTTTTTGATAAATTTTTCAGAATTACAGCATGGGACAATAACGCTGATTAAATCGTCCATTCCGCTCCCCTCTCGGATTTTGATGAGTTGTAAACTTAGATTTAATGCAATTATAACCATAAATATCATAAATACAAGCCCTTTCTTGCGGGGCTGAAACGGTTGTTGAAAGATGAGGCAAATTGCTTGATTTGTCAAAAGAGCGGAGTAATATATCGGGTATTGAAACAAACTTTTTTTGATAAGGACTTTAGAATATATGAAAGGCATCATTCTGGCAGGCGGCAGCGGTTCCCGCCTGTATCCGCTGACCAACGTCATCAGCAAGCAGCTGCTGCCGGTGTACGATAAACCGATGATTTATTATCCGTTGTCCACGCTCATGCTGTTCGGCATCCGCGAGATTTTGATTATCTCAACGCCGCAGGATACGCCCAATATCGAGCGCCTGTTCGGCGACGGCTCCCGGCTCGGGCTTGAATTGTCCTACAAGGTGCAGCCCGAACCTAAAGGCATTGCCCAGGCGTTTACGCTCGGCGCGGATTTTATCGGCAACGACGACGTCTGCCTCATTTTGGGGGACAACATTTTTTACATGGGCGAGCAGCTCAATTTGTTTAAGCGCGAGATTGAACACAACCCCGGCGGTACCGTGTTCGGCTATCATGTGTCCGACCCCAAACGTTTCGGCGTGGTGGAGTTTGACAAAGATTTCAAAGCCGTTTCCATTGAGGAAAAACCGCAAAATCCGAAATCGAACTACGCGGTGGTGGGGCTTTATTTTTACAAGTCGGACGTGGTCGAAAAAGCAAGGAACCTCAAACCTTCCGCCCGCGGCGAGTTGGAAATTACCGACCTGAACCGCCTCTATCTTGAAGAAGGCCGCTTAAACGTTTTGCCGATGAAGCGCGGCAACGCGTGGCTCGATGCCGGCACGCCGCAATCGCTGCTGGAAGCCTCCAATTTTATCGGCATTATCGAAAAGCGTCAGGATCTGAAAATCGCCTGCATCGAAGAAATTGCCTACCGCCGCGGTTTTATTTCTTCCGAGCAGCTGCTGTCCCTGATTGATGAGTTAAAAGACGGAGTGGATTATAAAAATTATCTTAAACGCGTGTACGAGGACTATCATGAAGGTTTCTGAAACGGCCATTGAAGGCGTGTATATCATCGAGCCGAAAGTCTTTGCCGACGAAAGGGGATATTTTTTCGAGAGCTGGAACAAAGCGGCCTTAAAAGAGCAGGGCATTGACTACGATTTTGTGCAGGACAACCAGTCACAATCGTGTTTCGGAACCATCCGCGGCATCCATTTCCAAAAAGGGGAATATGCTCAGGCCAAACTGGTGCGCGTGTTGGAAGGAACGGTGCTGGACGTGGCGGTCGATTTGCGCCGGGGATCTCCTACTTTCGGTCGTCATGTGGCGGTGGAGCTTTCCGCGGAAAACAGAAAGCAGCTGCTTATTCCCCGCGGGTTCGGGCATGGTTTTTCGGTGTTGACGCCGACGGCCGTTTTTGCCTACAAGTGCGACAACGTTTATTGCAGGGAAGCCGAAGGCGGGCTGTTGTACAACGATCCCGAGCTCGGCATAGACTGGAGGATAGATTTGTCTAAGGCGGTTCTGTCGGAAAAAGACCGGCACAATCCGCGGTTAAAGGAGATAACATGTATTTAGTTACCGGATGCAACGGCCAGCTGGGCAGCGAGCTCAAACGCCTGCTCGGCGACAAGGCCGACTATACCGACCGCAACACTTTGGACATTACCCGCCCCGAGATGGTGCGTCTGGTGGTTACCCCCGAACGCTATCAGGCGGTTATCAACTGCGCGGCCTATACGGCGGTTGATCGGGCGGAGGACGAAGCGGAGCTTGCTGCCAAAATCAACATTGAAGGTCCGGCCAATCTGGCGGCGACCGGCATCCCGCTCATCCATATTTCCACCGATTACGTTTTTGACGGCAAAAACTATGTGCCTTATATCGAAACCGACCCCACCCGGCCAAAGTCCGTTTACGGCTGCACCAAGCTGGAGGGCGAAAGAGTGGTGACCAACCGGGCGGAAACGGCGGTGATTATCCGCACGTCGTGGCTTTATTCCGAATACGGCAGCAACTTTGTCAAGACCATGCGTCGTTTGGGGGCAGAACGCGGCCGGCTGAAAGTGATTTTTGACCAGATAGGTACGCCGACTTATGCCGGCGATCTGGCGGCGGCCATCGTGCATATTTTGCCGCAGATACGGCAGGGCAAAAAAAGCATCTATCATTTTTCAAACGAAGGCGTCTGTTCGTGGTACGATTTTGCCAAGGCCATTATTGAAATGTCCGGGCTCGGCTGCGACATTCGTCCCATAGAGAGCTGGGAATATCCGTCCAAAGCGGCGCGACCGCCTTATTCCGTCTTGAACAAGGCGAAAATCAAAAAAGATTTCGGCATTCGCATCCGCCACTGGCGCGATGCTTTGCGGGAATGTATCGACAACATGGAGGAAAACGGAAGATGAAAACAATTTTGGTGACCGGCGGCGCCGGTTTTATCGGTTCGAATTTTGTGCCTTACATGGCGGCAAAATATCCGGATTATCTGGTGTTAAACCTCGACAAACTGACCTATGCCGGCAATCCGGACAATTTGAAAGAATGCGCCTCCATGCCGAACTACAGGTTTGTTGAAGGCGATATCTGCGATGCCGCGCTTGTCGGCCGTCTGTTTGCCGAATTTGACGTTCGCGGGGTGGTTCATTTTGCGGCCGAAAGCCACGTGGACAATTCCATCAGCGGTCCGCGCGCCTTTGTCGAAACCAATCTGTTGGGAACTTTTACCCTGCTTGACGCCGCCCGCAACCACTGGCAGGAAGCGCCGCATAAGACAAAATCCGGCTATGAGGACTGCCGTTTTCATCACATTTCCACCGACGAGGTTTACGGCGCTTTGGGCGAAACCGGCTATTTTACGGAAAAAACGCCCTATGATCCGAGTTCGCCTTATTCCGCCTCCAAAGCCGGTTCGGACATGCTGGTGCGCGCCTACCACCGCACCTACGGGATGAACGTTACCGTTTCCAACTGTTCCAACAACTACGGGCCGAAACAGCATCCCGAAAAGCTGATACCCAAGATTATTGCCAATGCTCTCGCGGGCAGGGAAATTCCGATTTACGGCGACGGCAAAAACGTGCGCGACTGGCTTTATGTGCTTGACCACTGCAAAGCCGTGGATCTTATTTTCCACCGCGGCAAAAGCGGCGAAACCTATAACATCGGCGGCCATAACGAAAGAAACAATTTGCAGATTGTGGATGCCATCTGCGCCATTTTGGATGAAAAATGCCCGCGCGCCGACGGTCGTCCGTACAAAGAACAGATGGTTTTTGTCAAAGACCGCCCGGGACACGATCGGCGCTATGCGATAGACGCCTCCAAGCTTACCGCGGAACTGGGGTGGAAGGCCGACGAAAATTTTGCTACCGGCATTGTCAAAACCGTGGAGTGGTATTTGCAAAACCGTCGTTAAACAACCGTTGTGGAAAAGTGCTATGCGTAGATTTGGTTTCAAACTGTTCAGCAGCAACCTGCAAAACAATCCGTCCTTTGTGGCCGAGGCAACGGAGTTTGTCCGTGCCAACCGGCTGAAAATGTATATCGAGCTGATGGTTCTGCCGACGACGCCGGCCGACGATATGGAAACCTATCGCAGTCTGTTTGCCGGTCTGGATGTTGTGGTGCATGCGCCGCACAACGCCATGAATTTTGATACCGGCTACGCGGAGCGCTTTGCCGACAACGTAAAAATATTGTCTTATGCGCAAAAGGCGGCGGACATGTTTGCCGCGCCGATTATCGTGGTGCATGCGGGCGGCGGTAACATGCCGGAAAATCTGGAAGAAACGGCGCGCCAGTTCCGTCTTTTCAACGATCGCCGGATTGTGGTGGAAAATCTGCCCTATCGCTCAAGCGATGTTAAAGGCTATATGCACGGCACCACGCCCGAACAGATAAAATATATTATGGAAGAGTCGGGCTGCGGTTTTTGCTTTGATTTTTCGCATGCCGTTTGCGCCGCCAATTCGCTGAAGCTCGATCTGGCGGAGCAGCTGGCAGGCTTTTATGCCCTGCGGCCGACGATTTATCATTTGTGCGACGGCAGAATCACGGGGGTGGAAGATCGCCATCTCCACTACGGAAAAGGAAATTTTCCGCTGGCGGAATTTATGAAAAAATATATTGCCGCCGATGCACGGGTTACCATGGAGACCGGCAACGGAGCGCCTAAAAACGCCAAAGCCTGGATAAAGGATTTTGAGTATATGCAGCAAACGGAAAGGGAGGCGGAAAAAGGTAAATAACAGAGAAACGTTTTCCGCTTATAAAAAAACTCCTTTGCGATTATGGCTAAGACGGTCTGGCAACTGTCTTGCTAAAAGCAAAGGAGTTTTCTATATGACAAAGAAGTTTAAACATTGCTTCGGAAAGGCTGCCTGCCTCCTGAAGCAACTGACTCTGTCGCAGAAAAACGATCGTTTTTTTGCAACACTTAAATAATAGCCCAACGAAAGTTTGATTTCAAGATTATTTTTGCATTTATCAAAATGTTATAAAATTTCCGGAAAAACAAGGGGGAGCCTTGAAAGCTGTTGCAAAAAAACGATCGTTAAAGCGCATCGCCTTTTTGCCATGTATATTTTGCAAAATATCAAAGGACTATAGCCCATGAAAATACCTTCGAAATTCTCTCTTGCCCTGCTTGCAGGGACGATTCTCTCCACCCCGGCAATGGCTGCGGAAGAAAAAGAAATAACCGTCGATTACTTAAACTCCCTGACCGGCCCGAAAGTCACCTGGTCGGAAAGCGAGGGCACTTATCAGATAAACCTTGCCGGCAAAACCTGGTATTATGATTACAATAAACCGGAAGGCTATGATTATGCCGCCGACCGTATTGACGATACCCTTAACTCGGCCAATGTAACCAATGTTGTTTTCAAAGAAATATCGGGTGGTGAAGCGATTAATAATACGGGAGATAATGGCAATATTAACATTACGGCTGATTTTATTGGAAATTATGCCCGAAACACATATGGCGACGCCTATGGCGGGGCAATTTATAATGATGGTGCCATCGGCAACATCACCGGCGATTTTATCGGGAATTATGCTATAAGTACACATGACGATGCTTATGGCGGGGCGATTGAAAACCAGGGCACCATCGATTCTATCACCGGTGACTTTATTGGAAATTATGCCCAAAGCGAAAATACTCAAGCCTATGGCGGGGCGATTTATAACGGTGGCACCATCGGCGATATCACCGGCAATTTTATCGGAAATTATGCTCAAAGCACAGATGACTATGCCGGTGGCGGGGCGATTTTTAACAGTGGCACCATTGGCGATATTACCGGCAATATCCTGAACAACTATGCCCAAAGCGAAAGTGGTCACGCATTAGGCGGGGCGATTGTAAACGTGTTTGGCAACTTAAACATCACCGGCAATATCTTGAACAATTATGCCCAAAGCGAAAATGCTCAAGCCTACGGCGGAGCGATTCTGTCTACAATCGGCGTGGATAAGAATACCCTGGAAGTCACGACCTCAAGCGTTTCTTCCAAAGGGCAGGATATTTTTCTTTCCGGCAACTATACGGAAGATACCCGCGGCAAGATTTATAACGCTCTGCATGTTATGATTCTGCCGGAGGAAGTGAAAGAGCCGGCCGGCATTTCTGCAGATGCGGTTGATTTTGCTTTTGATACTTCGGGCGGCGGCAGCATCACGATTAACGATAATATCGACGGTTCGTTGATGGCAACATCAGGAGATTGTCTGGTAACCGATGATCGCAGCGCCCAATACCACCTTGCTTTCCGCGGGGATGATGTGTTGAGGGATG
>CALXRS010000009.1 GCA_944390915.1 uncultured Alphaproteobacteria bacterium | reverse complement strand
GTGTCCTATCGTCCCGATGTTGCAGTGCGGCTTGCTTCTTTCAAATTTCTCTTTTGCCATCTCTTCTTTCTTCCTAAAAAATTATTCATACAAAATTTTCGGCGCGCCGGTCAACCGACAAACGCGCCGAAATTATCAGTTATTAAGCGCTCTTGGCCTTTACCTTTTCGGCAATGTCGTTCGGAACTTCCGCATAGTGGTCAAACACCATGGTAAACTGGGCGCGTCCCTGCGACAGAGAACGCAACGTGTTTACATAGCCGAACATGTTGGCCAGCGGAACCTGAGCGTCAACCACCCGGGCATTGGCACGCTGATCCATACCGTTGACCAGACCGCGACGGGAGTTCAGGTCGCCGATGATGTCACCCATATATTCTTCAGGGGTAACAACTTCCACTTTCATAATCGGTTCCAACAGCTTCGGAGAAGCCTGGCGCATACCTTCGCGGAAAGCGGCGCGGGCGGCAATTTCAAAGCACATAACGTTGGAGTCGACTTCGTGGTAGGCGCCGTCGTAGAGGTTGCACTTGACGCCGGTGACCGGATAACCGGCAATCACACCGGCATCCATGGCGCTTCTCAAACCTTTTTCGACACCCGGAATATATTCCTTCGGAACATTACCGCCGACAACCGTGTTTTCAAATTCGAAACCGTTGTAGCCTTCAATCGGTTCAAATTTAATCTTAACACGCGCGAACTGACCGGCACCGCCCGACTGCTTCTTGTGCGTATATTCAATATCGCAGGGTTTGGTGATGGTTTCGCGGTAGGCAACCTGCGGTTCGCCGACGTTGCATTCCACCTTGAACTCGCGTTTTAAGCGGTCGACAATAATGTCGAGGTGCAGCTCGCCCATGCCTTTGATGATGGTTTGGCCGGAATCCGGGTCGGAAGAAACCTTAAACGACGGGTCTTCCATGGCCAGACGCGACAGCGCAATACCCATTTTTTCAACATCGGCTTTGGTCTTCGGTTCAACCGCCAGCTCAATAACCGGATCCGGGAACTCCATGTTCTCGAGAACAATCGGGTGAGCCTGGTCGCACAAAGTATCGCCGGTGGTGGTATCTTTCAAACCGGCCAGAGCGATAATATCGCCGGCGTTGGCTTCTTTCAGATCTTCGCGCTTGTTGGAGTGCATCAAAAGCATACGGCCGACGCGCTCTTTCTTGTCTTTGACCGAATTGTAAATGTAGGTGCCGGCCTGCATGGTGCCCGAATAAATACGGACAAAGGTCAGCGAACCCACAAACGGGTCGTTCATGATTTTGAAAGCCAGTGCGGCAAGCGGCTCTTTGTCATCCGGATGACGGACAACCACTTCGTCGGTGCCGGGTTTAACGCCTTCGATCGCCGGAATATCAAGCGGCGACGGCAGATAGTCGATCACCGCGTCAAGCAGAGGCTGCACGCCTTTGTTTTTGAAAGCGGTGCCGCAGCAGACGGGAACAAAACTCTGAGCCAGCGTGCCCTTGCGGATGCATTTTTTCAGAGTTTCCACCGGAATTTCCTTGCCTTCCAGATAGTCTTCCATAGCCTGTT
The DNA here is from genome assembly GCA_944390915.1 of uncultured Alphaproteobacteria bacterium. GTDB lineage: Bacteria > Pseudomonadota > Alphaproteobacteria > RF32 > CAG-239 > JAFUYI01. The sequence continues at coordinate 58,663 of CALXRS010000009.1, read as the reverse complement.
CGTCTTCTTCCACGGCCATTTCGACCAATTCGGCATGATACTGCTCGGCCTTTTCTTTCAAATCGGCCGGAATTTCCTGAATTTCAATCGGCGAATCGGCCGTATCACCCGTATAGATGACGGCTTTCATCTGCAACAGGTCGACCACGCCGCGGAAATCGGCTTCAACGCCGATCGGCAGCTGGATAGCCATCGGGCGGGCGCCCAGACGGTCTTTAATCATATCCAGACAGCGGAAGAAGTTGGCGCCGATACGGTCCATCTTGTTGCAGAAGCAAATCCGCGGAACTTTATATTTATCGGCCTGACGCCATACCGTTTCGGACTGCGGCTCTACGCCGGCAACCGAATCGAAAACGGTGATGGCGCCGTCGAGCACGCGCAAAGAGCGCTCCACCTCAACGGTGAAGTCCACGTGTCCCGGAGTGTCGATAAGGTTGATACGATAACCTTTCCAAAAACAGGTGGTGGCGGCAGAAGTAATGGTAATGCCGCGTTCCTGTTCCTGTTCCATCCAGTCCATGGTGGCGGCGCCTTCGTGCACCTCGCCGATCTTGTGGGTCTGGCCGGTGTAATAAAGAATGCGTTCGCTGGTGGTGGTTTTACCGGCATCAATATGAGCCATGATACCGATGTTTCTGTATAATTCCAAACTGTGTGTACGAGCCATTGTACTGTTTCCTCTCTCTTAGAACTTGTAGTGAGAGAAAGCTTTGTTGGCTTCGGCCATCTTGTGGGTATCCTCACGTTTCTTGACGGCGGCACCGCGGTTGGCGGCGGCGTCCATCAGCTCGTTGGCCAGCTTTTCGGTCATGGTCGTTTCCGAGCGTTTGAGCGCGGCGGCAATAATCCAGCGGATAGCCAGAGCCTGACGACGTTCGGCGCGGACTTCGCACGGCACCTGATAGGTGGCACCGCCGACGCGGCGGGACTTAACCTCGAGCACCGGCTTCACGTTTTCGATGGCTTCGTTAAAAACGGTCAGCGCATCCTGTTTGGTCTTGGCAGCCATGATGTCGAAAGCCGAATAGACAATTTTCTCGGCCACGGCTTTTTTACCGTCTTCCATTACGTTGTTAATAAATTTGGCAACTACCTTGTCATGGTATTTTGCATCGGGCAGAACAATTCTTTTTTCTGCACTGTGACGACGTGACATAACTTACCCTCCTATTTCGGTTTCTTCGCGCCGTAAAGCGAACGACGCTGACGACGTTTGGCAATACCCTGCGTATCAAGAGTACCGCGGATGATGTGGTAACGAACACCAGGCAAGTCTTTGACACGGCCTCCTTTAATCAGCACCACTGAGTGTTCTTGGAGATTATGACCTTCACCAGGGATATAGCTGATTACTTCAAAGCCGTTTGTCAGCCGAACGCGAGCCACTTTACGCAAAGCGGAGTTCGGTTTCTTCGGGGTTGTCGTATAAACCCTTGTACAAACACCGCGTTTTTGTGGACAAGCCTTCAAGGCCGGGACCTTGTTTCTTTTCACTTTAGGTGTTCGTGATTTACGAATTAACTGATTAATTGTAGGCATCACAAATTTCCTTATATCATATTGTTACAAACATAAAAACCCGCCGGCGGCAGACGAATCCGCACGCCACGGCGTGAAAACTCTTATTTTTCAACAACCGGAGAAAGCGGAAACCGCCGCCGATTGCGTGCGCAATACTAATGTTTATTTGTTTGCGAGTCAACTGTTTTTTAACATCTTTTTTGCCGCCCCGGCAAGCGCCGCCGACATCCGTTCGCGCCGTCTTCGGGCAAAGGATGTAAACAAGCCGCGAGAAAATTGCTTGCGTTCGCAAAAAAATAAGAATATTCTCTGCTATATTTTCATTCATTATAATGTTGTAAAGGGACTATATAATAATGTCAAACGCGGATATTGAATCGGCAAAAAGAACCATCGACAGGGAAGTGGACGCCCTACGGCTGATGGAAAGCGAGATGGACGAAAACCTGACCAGGGCGCTTGACCTGATTCAGTCGACCAAAGGACGGGTGATCGTTACCGGAATGGGAAAATCCGGCCATATCGGGCAAAAAATTGCCGCCACCCTCGCCTCCACGGGCACACCGTCGTTCTTTGTCCATCCGGCGGAAGCAAGCCACGGCGACCTCGGCATGCTGACCACCGACGACGTCGTGCTGGCCATTTCCAACGGCGGCGAATCAAAAGAGCTCTCCGATATTCTGATATATTGCAAAAGATACGGTATTCCGCTGATTTCCATGACCAAAAACCCCGACAGCACGCTCGGCAAAGCCGGCGACATTCTGCTGAAGCTGCCCGACGCGCCGGAAGCCTGCCCGCTCGGGCTGGCGCCGACTTCGTCGACCACGGCGACGCTTGTGCTCGGTGATATTGTGGCCATTGCCCTGATGGAGCGCAAGGGTTTTTCCAAAAGCAACTATAAACAACGTCATCCGGGCGGCAAACTCGGCGCCATTTTGCAAAAAGTTTCCGACCTGATGCACACCGGCGACGAAATGCCGCTGCTTGACGAACACGCGGCTCTGAGGCAGATTATCCTCACCATGTCGTCAAAAATGCTCGGTTGCGTCGGCATTGTCGATGAGGAAGGAAATTTGAGCGGCATGATTACCGACGGCGATTTGCGCCGGGCAATGGTAAACTCTGCGGACAACGATCTGTTTTCCAAAACCGCGGTAGACATTATGACCCGCGACCCGAAAACCACATCGCCCGACATCCTCGTGGCCGAGGCGCTCAACATCATGAACACGACCGGCAAAGGCATTACCCAGCTGTTTGTGGTTGACGGCAAAAAACCCATCGGCATCATCCACATGCACGACTGCCTGCGCGCCGGCTTTACCATTTCCGAAAACAAAAACAACGAGGGTTCACCCGTTCAGAGCAAGGTTGCATAATTGGTTGATTTTAAGAAATTGGATCTTTTTTTTGCGGCGGACAGCCTGCAAAAAGCAAAGAGAAAAAAAGAAAAAGCAGCCAACCGGCGTCAACGCCGGATGCGTTTGGTTAAGCTGTTGCTGCCGGCAGTGGCCGCCGCTCTGGCCGGTCTGCTGGTGCTTTTGCCGGGACTAAGCGACAAAAACGGCGAGTTTCAGTTGAAAATTTCCCGCCCGAAAGACGGCGAACTGGAAAAACTGCACATGGAAAACACCGTTTTTTACATTACCGACGACAACAATCGGGTAAACAGTCTGATTGCTGACACCATTGACGAAACCGAACCCGGTTCCAAACTCATCAAGCTTATCCGCCCCGAAGGCCTGTTGCCCACGGCCGACGACCTGTGGGTGAGCATTAAGGCGCCGGTCGGTTATTTTGACCAGCGGAAAAATCTGCTGTGGCTGGAACAAACGGTCAACATGGTTTACAGCGACGGCATGACCGCCGTTACCGAAAAAATGTATTACGACGGCAACAAGGCAAAAGCCTACGCCGACACGCCGGTAAAAGCCGACGGCTATTTCGGCAATCTCGAAGCCGAAGGTTTCGAATATTACAAAGACAAAAAAATGATGGTTTTTACCGGCAAAAGCAAAATCGTCATTAAACAGGACAACGGCGGAGAAAAGCAATGAACGGCATGTTTTTTTCCCTGCCCCTTCTGGTTCTGTCAGCCGCCTTTGCCGCACCGGTTAATGCGCTTGCCGGCGACATTACGGTTACGGCCGAAGAAAAAGTGGAAATATACCAGACTGAAAAGAAAGCGGTTGCCGTCGGCAACGCCGTCGCCGTAAAAGACGGCATGACCGTAAACGGCGACCGGCTGACGGTCTTTTTTGCCGACAACGGCAGCGGGAAAAACGAAATAACCGAGCTTAACGCCGACGGCCGCGCGCATCTGCAGACGGGCAAGGCCGACGCTTTCGGCGACAGGCTGGAATATTACATGGACGGCAATTATGTCGTCATCAAAGGCAAACCGGCGCGCGTTAAAGACGAAAACGCAAGCGTTTTTGCCGACAACGGCATTACCTATTATCCCGATCGCGGCATGGCCGTGGCCAAAGGAAACGTGGTGGCGGACAACGGCAAAAACAAAATTTTTGCCGACGTGATGGAAACATATTTCAAAACCGGAAAAGACGGCACGGAGGTTCTGGAACGGGTGGAAATCCCCGAAAATCCGAAAATCGTAACCGCCGACGGTGAGGTAACCGCCGCAACCGGCATCTATTATCCCGATCAGGGCAAGGTATATCTTTACGAAAACGTCGTCATCAGCCAAAACGGCAATGTTTTGCACGGCGATAAGGCGGAAACGGACTTAAACACCGGCATCAGCAAAGTGCTCTCCGGCGGCAAGCGGGTTTCCGGCGTGTGGTACGAAGAAGACTAAGGCAACGAAAGCGAGAGTAACATGTTTGACAAAAACGGCAGTTCGACCCTGGAGATTTTTAACATCGGCAAAAAATACAAAAACCGGCCGGTGCTGCGCAACGTGTCGCTCAATGTGCGCCGCGGCGAAGCGGTCGGACTGCTCGGCCCGAACGGCGCCGGCAAAACCACCTGTTTTTACTGCGTTACCGGACTGATTACGCCCGACTACGGCGACGTGCATATCGACGGCGAAGACATTACCAACATGCCGATGTATCGCCGGGCGCGGATGGGAATCGGCTACCTGCCGCAGGAAGCCTCCATTTTCCGTTCGCTGTCAGTGGAAGACAACATCAAGGCCATTCTGGAAATTGTGGTGGAAGACGAAGACAAGCGCGAAAACATGTTGGAGGAATTGTTGTCCGAATTTTCCATCGCCCATCTGCGCAAATCGCCCGCCATGGCGCTTTCCGGCGGCGAAAGGAGACGCCTGGAAATTGCCCGCGCGCTTGCCAGCCAACCGAACTTCATTTTGCTTGACGAACCTCTGGCCGGCATCGACCCGATTGCCGTCGGCGAAATCCGTTCTCTTGTTTCTCAGCTCAAACACCGCGGACTCGGCGTGCTCATCACCGACCACAATGTGCGCGAAACGCTTGACATTACCGACCGCGCCTACATTCTCCACGGCGGAACCGTGCTGATGGAAGGAACCCCCGACGAGATTGTCAACAATGAAGAAGTGCGCAAGGTTTATCTTGGCGACAATTTTTCCATGTAACCGGCAATAACTTTCCGCGCAAGACGGGCAACCGGCAGAGGGTGACGACTTTTTTGTTAACGTTATTTTAATTTTATTACTCCAAAACGGTGTTGAAATCTTAATTTTATGTGTTAAAATGCAACTTTGAAAAGTCATTTAATTAATTATATTTTGCAAGGAATAATCATGAAAATCACACTTACAGGCAAACAGGTCGATATCAGCGACAGACTGCGCTCGCATATCGAAGAAAGCATTTTGAATTCCGTCACCAAATATTTCAGCGACCCGATCGGCTGCAATGTCGCTTTCTCTAAAGAAGGTGACGAATTTTCCGCAGAAGTGACCGTGCATCCTGCAAAAAATATCGTATTGAAGGGCACAGGCGCAGCCGGCGACCCTTATACGGCTTTTGACAATGCCAACAGCCATATTGCCGTCCGCCTGAGCAAACACAAAAACCGCCTAAAAGACCACAAGAGCAAGACCGGGCTGGCCGAGCTCGCTTCGCAGGCCGTTTTTCCGGTTATTGAAAACGACGAGGAAATGGATATTGATGTCAACGCTCCGTTGACCATTGCCGAAACGGAAGCAAACATCCCCGTCTGCACCGTCAGCGAAGCCGTGATGTATATGGATCTGGCCAACGAATGCGCCATTATGTTCCGCAATGCGGCCAACAACCACATCAGCATGGTCTATCGCCGCAAAGACGGCAACATCGGCTGGGTAGAACCGAAAGCCGACAAATAAACTGCTTTACGGGTACTAAAATGAAAATTTCCGATATATTATCCGCGGATGACGTTTGCACCGTTGTTGGTATTGAGGCCAAAAAAGCCCTGTTGGATGCTGCCGGAGAAAAACTGGCAAAAAAAACGGGCGTCGACAAGCTGACAATGTTTGACGTCATTCAGGAAAGGGAAAACCTCGGGTCTACGGCTTTCGGCGGCGGCACGGCTCTGCCGCACGGACGTATCCCCGGTCTGAGCAACCTGAAAGGACTGTTTGTCCGGTTGGACAAAGGGATTGATTTTAACGCCGCCGACGGCAAGCCCGTCGACTTGCTGTTTTTTCTGGTTTCGCCGGAAAACAGCGGCGCCGACCACCTGAGCGCGCTGGCGCAAATTTCCAAAATCTTAAAAGACGAAAACCGTTGTGCCGAAATCCGCAACGCCAAAACGGCAGCTGAAATTTACAAGTTGTTAACGGAAAACTAGTTTACTCGGGCAATAAAAAATACTCTCTGAAGCCAAAGCTTCAGAGAGTATTTTCTTGTGCATGAATTTTCCAAAAGCTTTTCCGTGGGTTACATTTTTTCGGGCGACCATATTTCGTAAAACAAACCGGTCTCCCCCGTACGAAAAACTCTTCGCCGCAGCACGTTTGCTCGTGAGTGGTTTTCGTCCTTAAAATAATACACCACCATATACCGACCCTGAATTTCCGCTTCCGCGTTTGCCTCAGGATAGGAACACAAAAGCCTGAGTTTGCCGTCGCACAGCTGGTAGCATTTCACGCTTTGGTCGCTGTGCACGGTAATCAGCCGATTTTCCTCCAGAAAACAAGGGCTGTTGCCCAAAAAAGAAAAACCTTCGGCAGTAAAGACATAGACGTCTTTTTCCATACCATAAACGTCCTTTTCCACACCGAGCAACAGACAATTTTTTCCCGCGGCATAAAGACGGAAGGGAACCCTTTCTATCCGCCTGTTGCAAACGACATAAGCGCGCCCGCGGTATACAAAGCTGTTGCCGCTGCAGGATTTGACAACGGGAAAAGCAACCGCGCGAGAATTTTCCTTATCCACAACGAACACCCGTATTCGCCGATCGTTTTCCAGAGCGAAGGCGTTGTCCGCGGATATTTCTTCTTTTGCCGAAGCATAAAGCTTGTTCCAGAGAGCGGCATTTTTTGGGGAAATTTCCGTCATACCGGTTCTATCCGCAAAGTAAGCTTTGTCATCTTTCATGAACACTTGCGAATTTTGCGGATTTTGGGGCATGTTTTCGGCAAAACAGAACATTCGTCCATTGGCGCCAAGCCTCCGAAACGAATTGTCTTTTCCGCGCAAAAACAAATCACTGTCCACCTGATAGACGATATCTTTCCATCTGGGGAGCATAACTTTTCCGCATCCGGCAGGAACAATTCTTTCTTGTTCCAGGAAATAAGCTTCTTTTTCTTTCTCATTAAACAGAATAATTTTTTTCATTTGTTAATTTGTTAAAAATTCGTAACTCCTATCAGAATATATCTTTTTTTTATTTTTTTCAATACAAAAATCGGTTTTCTTTCCGGACGGCAAGAAAACCGATGGGACAACCGCTCCGATTGTTAGGATTTTTTAATTCAGCTTTTCCGCCAACAGGCTGTTGACGACCTGCGGATTGGCCTTGCCTTTCGACTCTTTGATAACCTGACCGACAAACCACCCCATCAGGCCGGTTTTGCCGCCTTTATAGGCGCCGACTTTGTCCTGGTTTTCGGCTATAACCCTGTCGACAATCGCTTCTATCGCGCCGGCATCCGTTACCTGTTTTAAGCCCTTTTCTTCAACGATTTTCGCCGGACTGTCGCCGGTTTCGCTCATGATTTCAAAAACATCTTTGGCAATTTTGCCGGAAATGACGTTCTTTTCAATCAGCTCCACCAGCGCACCGAGATTTTCCGCCGTCACGGGACTTTCTTCGATATTGATGTTTTTGCGCTTGAGCATGGCAAAGAAATCGCCCATTAGCCAGTTGGCAACCTTTTTGGCGTCGTGGCCGGCGGCCGCTTTTTCAAAAAAGTCCGCCACTTCTTTGTTTTCGCAAATAACCGAAGCGTCATATTTCGTCAGTCCGAGCTTATCGACAAAGCGGGCTTTTTTGGCATCCGGCAGCTCGGGCAGTTCGTCCGCCACTTTGCGGATATATTCGTCTGAAAGGACAAGAGGCGGCAAATCAGGCTCCGGAAAATAGCGGTAATCGTGGGCAAATTCTTTTTTGCGCAGCGCTTTGGTGAGCCCCGTTGCCGGGTCGAAACGACGGGTTTCCTGCTCTATCGAGCCGCCGTTTTCATAAACTTCCACATGGCGGCGGGCCTCGTTTTCAATAGCCTGCATGACAAACTTGACCGAGTTCACGTTTTTCATTTCGCAGCGCGTACGCAGCTCATCGCTGCCTTCCGGACGCACGGAAACATTGATGTCGCAACGCATGGAGCCTTCGTCCATATTGCCGTCACAGGTTCCGAGATAGCGCAAAATCGAACGCAGTTTTCTTAAAAAAGCGCCCGCTTCTTCCGGCGAACGAAAATCCGGCTTGGTCACGATTTCCATCAGGCCGACGCCGGCACGGTTCAGATCGATGAAAGTTTTGTTGGGATCGATATCGTGAATGGACTTGCCGGCATCCTGCTCGATATGCATCCGTTCAATGCGGATGTCTTTACTGCTGCCGTCGTCCAAATCGACCGTTACCACGCCCTCGCCGACTATCGGATAGAGAAACTGCGTAATCTGGTAGCCGGTCGGCATGTCGGCGTAAAAATAGTTTTTACGCGAAAATTCGGAATAATTATTGATTTTTGCCCTCAGCCCCAAACCGGTCTTAACCGCCTGATGCACGCAGTAACCGTTCAAAACGGGCAGCATGCCGGGCATACCGGCGTCGACAAAAGAAACGTTCTCATTGGCATCGGCACCGAAACGGGTGGAAGCGCCGCTGAAAATTTTGGCTTCGGAAATAATCTGGCAATGGATTTCCAACCCGCAGACAATTTCCCAATTATGTTCCTTTCCTGTAATAATCATGGCTACTTCAACCTTTCAAATCCGATTTCTTTTTCCAACACGGCGGCGGCCTTAAACATGGTTTCTTCGTCAAAAGCGCGGCCGATAAGCTGCAACCCGAGCGGCAATCCGTTTGCGGACAGTCCGGCCGGCAGGCTCATCCCCGGCAGCCCCGCCAGATTGACAGAAACGGTAAACACATCGTTTAACCACATGTTGATGGGGTTTTCTTTCATCTGGGCATCGCCGATCGGAAAAGCCGTCGTCGGCGAAGTCGGCGTCAAAATGACGTCGCAATCGTTAAAAGCGCGGACAAAATCGTCGCGTATCAGCCGGCGGACTTTCTGCGCCTTGAGATAATAGGCGTCATAGTATCCGGCCGAAAGCACATAAGTCCCAACCATAATCCGCCGCTTTACCTCAACGCCGAAACCGGCGGTGCGGCTGTTGACATACATATTGTCCAGATGCTCGCCCGGAACCCGCAGACCATAGCGCAGACCGTCGTAGCGCGCCAGGTTGGAGGAGGCTTCCGCCGGAGCGATGATATAATAAACCGGCAGCGCGTATCTGGTGTGCGGCAAAGATATTTCCACCACCTCTGCGCCGGCTTCCCGCAAAATCTTAATTCCTTTATCCCAGCAGGCGGCAATTTCAGCATTCAGCCCGGTGGGGCGATATTCCGCGGGCACACCAACTTTCAACCCCTTAACGCTTTGTCCGAGGGCTTTGGTGAAATCCGGTGTTTCCGTCTTAACGGATGTGGAATCCTTGGCGTCATAGCCGGCCATTACATTGAGCAGCAAGGCGCAGTCGCGGACATCTTTGGCTATCGGTCCCGCCTGATCCAGAGAAGAGGCAAAAGCCACGATGCCGTAACGCGAACAGCGGCCGTAGGTCGGTTTGATGCCGGCAACGCCGCAGAAAGCCGCCGGCTGGCGAATGGATCCGCCGGTGTCGGTACCGGTTGCCGCCGCGCAGATATTGGCCGCCACGGCCGCCGCCGAACCGCCGGACGACCCGCCGGGAACAAGTTTTTTCTCTTCCTGCCAGGGGTTGACGGCCGGTCCGTAATAACTGGTTTCGTTGCTTCCGCCCATGGCAAATTCGTCCATATTGAGTTTGCCGAGGCAAACCGCACCGGCGGCAAACAAATTGGCCGTTACCGTCGACTCATAGGGCGGTACGAAACCGTCCAGAATATGCGAACAGGCGGTGGTGCGAATCCCTTTGGTACAAAACAGATCTTTTATGCCGAGCGGAATGCCCTCAAGCGCGCGCGCCGTACCATCCCGATAGCGGCGGGCGGACTCTTCAGCCTGCGCCAGCGCGGTTTCCGCCGTTTCCAGCACATAGGCGTTGAGCGCGCGTTTTTCTTCCATGGCCGCCAAATAGGCTTTTGCCAGCTCGAGCGCCGTAAACTCTTTGTTTTTCAGTCCGTCCAAAGTTTCGTGAACGGTAAGCGAGGTTATTTTTGCCATCCTGTTTTCCCCCTATTCCACAACTTTCGGCACCACAAAATAGCCGTATTCAGCCATCGGCGCGTTGGCCAGAATTTCGTCGGCCTGCCCGCCTTCGGTTACTTTGTCTTCGCGGCAAACAAGCGCGTTTTCGTTTACCGCTGTCAAGGGGGCTACATCATCGGTGTTCACTTCGTTTAACTGTTCCACCCAGTTCAAAATCTTATTAAACTCGTTTTCCGCGGCGTCGATTTTGTCATCGTCTATCTTTAAGCGCGACAAAAAAGCCGTTCTGCTGACTGTCTGTCTGTCTATTGCCATTGTTTTCTCCCGTTTTTGCCAATAAAAAGCCACCGTCCGGGCGGTGGCTCTAATATAATTTTACCTCTTGCAAAACGCAAGCGTATTTTTTAGTCCTCGGAAAGCATTTTGCCGCATTCTTTGGCGTTGTCCAGGTTAATCATGCCCACCATGTGATAACCGGCATCCACGTGCAACACTTCGCCGGTGACCGCCGTACCGAGAGGCGACAGCAAAGCCAGAGCCATGTTGCCCACTTCTTCCTGAGTAACGTTGCGGCGCAGCGGAGCATTCAGCTCGTTCCAGTGCAAAATTTTGCGGAAATCGCCGATACCGGAAGCGGCCAGCGTTTTAATCGGGCCGGCGGAAATGGCATTGACGCGAATGCTGTCTTTGCCGAGATCGACGGCGGCATAGCGGACGGCAGCTTCCAACGCGGCTTTGGCAACGCCCATAATGTTATAGTTCGGCAAAGTGCGTTCGGCGCCGAGGTAGGTCAGCGTCAGGATGGAGCCGTTTTCGTTCATCACCGGCGCAGCGCAGCGGCAGGTTTCGATAAACGAATAGCAGGAAATGTGCATCGTGTTGGTAAAGTTGGCCAACGTCGTGTCAATGGTGCGGCCTTTCAGCTCGTTTTTGTCGGAAAAAGCGATCGCGTGCACCACAAAATCTATTTTTCCCCATTTTTCGCCGAGCTCTTTAAAGCAGGCTTCAACACTTGCGGAATCGGAAACATCGCATTTGATCAGCAGCGGTTCGATATCCAGCTCTGCTGCCAACGGAGCAACACGCTTTTCCAAAACATCGTTCTGATAGGAAATGGCCAGCTGAGCACCCTGGGCATTCAGCGCCTGGCAAATCCCCCAGGCAATAGACCGATCGTTGGCCAGCCCCATAACCAGGCCTTTTTTCCCGCTCATTAACAGTTGGTTAGTCGTCATTTGATTTTTTCCTTTGCAATTTTGATAAATAAAATTTATATAGTTAAAAACGGTTTAGAGCTTTTTATAAGATTTATTCTTATTTGTAAACACATTTTTTGATGAACGGGAACAATTTTATGGAATGGAAAATATTACTCCGCGAAAAGACCAAACCGCTGGCGGACTTTTTGTTTTTTCTCTCAAAAAGAGCGCAAAACGACGCCATTTTCCGGGTGGCTTCCTCGCTTGCCTATACGTCGCTGATTGCCATTGTGCCCCTGTTTGCCATCGGGCTCGCCATTTTTTCGGCCTTTCCCGTTTTTGCCGACATCCGCACGCAGCTGGAGGCTTTTCTCTTTCAGCATTTAACACCGGAATTTGAGCAGGAAGTGAGCCAATATTTCACCTCCATCGTGCAAAATGCCGGACAGCTGACCACCATCGGCGTCATCGGTATTGCCGTCACTTCCATTTTGCTGTTGTCGACGATAGAAAACAGTTTCAACTTTATTTTCAAGGTAACGCAACCGCGGCACATCACCACCAAAATCACCCTTTACTGGACGGTCATTACGCTCGGGCCGCTCCTGTTCGGCACTGCCTTTTCCATGCGCGGATATCTCTACACCCTGCAAAAGCTGATGGCTGCCGACGGCGAAACCGGACAGTTTTTCTTCAGCCACTTCATCCCGCCGCTTATCACCGTTTTCAGCCTGATGCTGGTCTATGTGCTGGTGCCCAACAAAAAGGTGAATTTTTCGAGCGCACTCGTCGGAGCGGCGGTAACGGCCGTTTTGTTCTGGTTTTTGCGCCAGGGGTTTGCCTTTGCCATCCTCAACAACGCCACTTACAAAACCCTTTACGGCGCTCTGGCCATCATTCCCGTTTTTCTTATCTGGATGTATCTGTCGTGGGCAGTGGTCATTTTCGGAGCGGTGGTAACGGCCGCTCTCGACGAGTTCCGCCAGCTGAACCACCGCGAAAGCCACGAAATCAAAAAAGCCATTGTCGCCCACAAAACCGGTCGCCGGTAACGTTGCCTGATTGCTCTATGGATATGCGCAAATGGATATACATAAGCGATAGTCATGTCCAAAAACACAAGTCATATCCCAAAACACACTTATTGATAAGTTACTCGGATTTTGTTACAAATTTTTGCCGGTGTTTTATTGTGGCGTTACAATCCATTGTCTTTTCATCAAAAATTGCTCTTTCTTAAGTGCTGACACATTGTTCCTTTCTTAGACGCCCCGCCAGCCGCAGCCCCATTTTTTTCCTTCCTCCGCACGCAGCCCCATTTTTCTCCTCTCCCTTAAATGCCCGCACCTGGCGCACTCCTTTTTTCCCTCTGCTTTTCCCTGCGCGTCCCCCTCTCCCCTCAAGGGAGAGGGAAAAAAGGGGTTGCGCACAGGGGAAAGGGAGAGGGAAAAAGGAGAGCAGCGTGCGGGGAAAAAGCAGAGATTGAGTTGGCAGTCATGTTGTTAAATCGGCAGCTTTCCCTTTTTTAATCTCATAAGTTGCATAATACATAACACACAATTTTTTTTAATATTTATTGTTGACTGATTTTAATTCGGTTGTATTATTTTGCAATAGATATTAATAATTGAGTAAGTGGGAATTTTCGCAACCAAAGATGAACCGCAGGGATTTGCAAAATTTGGAAAGTCTGTTTATGCTTTCCGCTCTCGATGATTGTCACAGCAAGCGCAGAACGGCGGAAACCATCGGCGCGTCGGTCGACACCGTAAACAAATACATTACCAATCTGGAGGCGGAACTCGGCTTGCGGCTGGTGATATGCTCCGAACGCGGATGTTGTCTGACGCCCGCGGGCGAAAACATTCTCCGCCGCATTCGTCGGATGCAGGATATTCTGTTTGAGATATATGCCGCCAAAAATTCTTCCGACGATGCGGCAAAGATTGTAACCATCGGCATGGAAACGGGCATCAGCGCCAATTTGTTCATTGACGACATCGATTGTTTTTTTAACCGTTTCGGCCACATCCGGCTGCAGGCCGTGCTTTTGGATCGCGCCGCCCGCGGAGGCGCCGCTCCGGACATTGTTCTTTCGCATATATTGCCGGCGGATGAGAAAGTTGTTCTGCAAACGGTTCGGCAATTTCCCTGCAAGGCTTTTGCCGCCCGCTCCTATCTTGAAAAACACGGTCGTCCGCAAGACATGAATGACCTGATACACAACCATCGGCTTGTCTGCAAAACCTACAGTCGTTATCATGACGAAAACTATCTTGAATTGCTGGAAAGGGCACGCCATGTCTGTTATCTTTCGGACAGCGACCACGAGGTTGCGGACGCGGCTCGCAACGGCGCCGGAATATGCATTCTCCCCGTCTGTCTGGCGGACAGTTCGCTTGTGTGTCTGGATAATCTGGACTGGGAAAGCAGCGTCACCATTTATTTGTTCAGCAGCCGCCGGGCGACCGACAATCCCGCCATCGGCGAAGTTGTCGCCTATTTCAGAAAACTCTTCGATAAACGTTGAATATAGGAGAGACGGGGACAGTTTGGTGTGCGGGTTCGGTATGATAAAAATTCCCTCTCCCTTGAGGGGAGAGGGAAAAAGAACCCCGCAATGAAAGCCTCGTGTGGTTTGTTCCCCGAAACGGAGGTTTTTTTGTTGTTTACGGCAACGGTTTTACTGCGCCGTGGTGCGGATGTCTTTGCCTAAGGCATCCTCGACGATATAGTCGTCTTTGCAGTTGGAACCGACACAGCGTTTCAGCACCGTGGCCGTGCTGCCGTCCACCTGCCCCTTGACGGTCAAAGAGGGAACAAACACTTCTTTGACGTCGATTTTGAACGTCATGTAGGCAATGTTGCCCTTTTCGTCGCTGAAATAGACTTTCAGATTGTACGTTCCTTCATCACCGGGCATCGGCGTACCGTAGAAAGTGCGTGTTTCCTCGTTATAAGACAACCATTTCGGCAGAGGCTTGTCGTCGATGGTGCCGGCGCGGCTGATAACCTTGCCTTCAAAATCCATCCTCGCCAAAGCCGAATCGGGGACCTTGATGGTCATGGTTTTGCCCGTTTCCGTCTTTGTATCCGGCAGCAGCGTTCCCGAGCTGAGGTTGACCGGCGGACGTTTGGCCGGCAGGTTCAACAGATACGGACGGTTGTCGGGCATAAAGTTGCCCTGCTCCCATTTTTCGAGCGTATCACGCAGATAAAGAGCTACCTTGGAGGGTTTTTCGTTCAACATGTAATACGGAATGGCGTCCAGACCGATGGTGGCATAGAGGTTGCCTAAAGCTTCCTGCACATCGACATAGGATTTGAAAGCCTTGACTTCGTCTTCGATGGCGCGGGCGGCTTCCAGCTGACTCTTTTCCGCCCCGCTGCCGATGCTGACGGTAAAGTCTTCGGCGATATTCTCGGAAGTGGAGGCTATTTCCATATTAATCTGATAGTCTTCCACCGCCGACATATATTGCGCCCAGGCCACGTAAACCTGGCTCAAAATCAGCGCGCTCATGCGCTGGCGACGCAGATGCTCCATATCCAGAGCATTCGGGCTGGCCGGATCTTCAAACACGCTCATACCCAATTCGCGCGCCTGTTTGGACCACAGGCGGTTATAAAATTCCGGATCGTTTTTATATTGCTTTAATCCCGGATCTTTGAAATCTTTAATCACCAGTTTCATCCGTTCGGCATTAACCGCCAGATCATGCTCGCGCAGTTCGGGGCGGTTAGTCAGCGCCAGCCATTCCAGTTCGGCAAGCGAATTGCGGATGCGCGGCAGGTCAAAGTTACCATATTCGGAACCGACCAGTTTGTATTCGGTCGAGGGGTGCAGTCCCATCAGGCTGGCCAGGCGGGTTTCCGCCGTTTCCAAATCGCGTCTGAGAGCCGCCAGATTCTTAACGGCTTCCATATACTGACGTTTTTTGACCAGTTCTTCCACCGTCGGTGTTTCGCCCTTTTCTTCCAAATCGCGGGCGCGGGCATTCATCTCGTCCACTTCCAGCGTCATATATTCGGTCATGTCGTCAATCACCGGCAGCAGACGCTGGGCGGTCAGGGTTTTCCAGTAAAGGGTACGGGTTTCCTGCAAAATGTTGTGGATAACCTTGCGGCTTTCTTCAAAAGCGACGCTTGCCTTATAAGCGTTGTCGCGGCTCAGGCAATAGACCATGGAAATGTCGAGCATGTTCCACGCCACTTTCAGATCCGGACTCATTTCCGAATTGGTGTCGTTAATGTAACCGGCGTGGCTGACAATTTCCGGCAGGCGGTTGACCGGCGACTTGCCCGCGCGGATAATGCTGTCTTCGTAAGAAATCAGCCGACGGGTATAGTTATATTTCAAAGCCAAAGCCATAACCATGTACAAATCTATCGGCTTTTCGATTTTAGTCGGCGTGCTCACATACATGTTCTGCAGGTCGACGTCGACGCGGACGGCTCTGTCCCAATCGTTGTAAAGAACCATATCCGGACTGTAGCCGGGCACCGGCTCTTCGGGGGCGGCAACAAAACCATGCTGCCCGCAGGCGGCTACCATCAGCAGCGGAATAAACAAAGTTATCAATAGTTTTTTCATCTGTAAAAACCCTTTATGCATAAAAGATACAATTATATGTTTACACTAATATTTTTTAACATGGTAGTATTTTTTTCTTATTTCGTAGTATTTATTTGCTTTTTAACTGCTTTGATGTATAAAATATAACTAAACGATTTTAATGTAAAGGACGATAAATACCGATGTTCGGCATTTTTACCACGATTTTTAAGTATAAAGAAAAAGAAAGCCCCGACAAACTCGGCCTGTTTCCGGAGCAGGTGCATGTGGACGCCATGCCCGAACGCCGCTATTTGTGGACTTCGCGCTTTCTGGTCATTGTCGCCTCTATGTCCATCTGCTTCAACATGATGCTGGCCAGCGCCCTCTATGTTATGTTGCCGCAGCGTTCAAGCGCGCCGCAGCTGTTTTATATTGACCACTATTTCAGCCAGATAGAACGCGCCCAACCGATGGAAATCGACTATCCGGTCGGCAACCTCATCAACGAGGAGCATATCACCAACTACATCATGCTGCGCTACCTTATTACCAACGACTATGACGAGCTTACCCGCCGCTGGGGACCGGGGTCTTACGTCTACTGGTATTCGTCGCCGTTTATTTTTGACGAATTTACCCGCTATGACGCCAAGTTCAACATGCTTCAGTTTCGCAACAAAAACATGATGCGCGACGTGGAAGTCGATTGGATACGCCCGCTCGGCACCGGTTTGTGGCAAACGCAGTTCCGCACCATCGACTACACGCCAAAAAACCCGACTCCCGACGTAAACCTCTGGCGGGCGGTCATGCGCCTGCGGTTTGTTCGCTTTCCGAACCGCTCGCACGACGACGCCCTGAAAAATCCGTTTGGTTTTCTCATTACCAATTTTTCGCTGTCTTACCTCGGCGCGCCCAACGCCTCGCAGCACTATCTGGAAGAATCCAAACGTATTACCAAAGAACTGTTCTTCAGGTAGTCAACGGGCAGCCGGCAAAACGCGGCAGCCTTTTTGCAAAAAGACTAAACCGAAAAGGCTTAGTCTTTTTTCTTTTGTCTTTTTCAACATACCCCGTTCGGTTTGCGGATGAACGGCAATATCGCTTCTTTTGCCCGTCTCGGCATTTTTTGACGGAAAAACATGTCGGTCATATAAAACGCAACTTACTTAAACAAACAACGGAAGAAAAGGCGGCGCCTTTCCTTCCGTTGTGTTGCAGTCTCGTACGGGCGATAAAACTTCGGTTAAGCCTTTTTATCCTTGTTTTCGTCGCCAGCATACCAAACAAACAGGGCTTCCTTTTGCACCAAACAGAAGCAGGCCAAAGACGAAACCATCAGCAAGAACAAAACATTATACACAAAATCGGCAACCAGCGAACCAACCGTGAAAGCATGTTTTATCATCCACGCGGCAAACAGATTGTAATTTATAAACAAAACGGCATTGAGCATCATAATCATGGTTGCGGCAACGATAATTTTCAACACGTTGCCGGCGGTGCGCCGCCAAAACACCCCTAACGACGGACGTTTTGTATCCGAAAGAGTGAAAGCAAACACCGAATTGAACCGCAACGCCACAAACGGCAGCCAGAACCCCGACGAAACCACGGCAAAAAAGAGGCTTTCCACCCGCCAGTCGGGATTGGGCACCCTGTCTGCCAAAACATATATGGAAACGACCGGCAGCAAAAAGCAGACAACCGCCAACAGCATCCCGACAAAAACCTTCCAGTCCCGCAAATTGATCGTGAGCATATCCCTGACATCCGCCTTTTCGGCACATATCACCGTTTTATACCAGGTTTTCAAAAAAACGGCAACAATGAGCAGACGCAGCAAAAAAAAGGTAATATACATGGCGGCCGAATAAGAACATCCAAAGGAACTTTCTCCTTCCCAATCGGCCACCCCGCAGACATAACTCATGCCGGTGGCAAAAGCCAGAATGCTGATAAGCAGGGCATAAAGCGCGGAAACCTGCAAAAACTGTTTGAAACGATACAGCAAAATCCCTATCGGCAAAAAGGAAGTCTCCCAAAAGGGAATGCTGATCGGATTAACGGATCGGTCGTCCAAAAACTCGGCGTTGCCGATGCTTTTCAGCTTGGCAACTATCGTGGCTCCTATTTTATTTTTCATGTCTATATCTCCTTTACTGCCGAAACGCCGGGAATCGCTTTCAGGCGGGAAATGATGCCGCCGTCGGCAAAAGCATAGCCGCCGGGAAGCTCTATCGTGATGTCCCATTCGTCGTTGTCTGGTTTGAGGTAAATTTTGTTTAAGCCTTTGCGGTCGGTCGACAAAACCTCTTTTAAAGGCTTAACGGCCGCCATGTCGTTGATGTCAATAACCAGCGCGCTGGCCACGCCGGCGATTGCCTTGTCCAATGTTTCCAGGTTGCCGATAAGCACCCGCGGATCGCCGTCTTCGGTCTGCTTTTCAATGGTAACGCTGGCCAAAAGCGGCAGACCGGAGGCAATTATCTCCTCGCTGCGTTGCAGGGTTTCCGAAAACAAAATGCCTTCAAAAGAACCGGAGGCGTCCGAAAGCTCGAGAAACGCGAAACGATTGCCTTTCTGCGAGATTTTTTTCTTACAGCTGTTGACACAACCGGCCATTTTGGCGCGAATAACGTCGCCGACCTGAATGTTGCGGAAAACCTCGCCGCTGCTTTTTACCCCCAGTTTTTCCATGCCGCTTCGGTAGCTGTCGAGCGGATGCGCGGAAAGATAAAAACCGATGGCCTCGGCCTCCAGCCGGAGCTTTTCCAACTCCACCCAGTCGGGCGTGTCTTTCAGCCGGACTTCCGCCTGCATCTCTTCCGCTCCGAACAGCGACGACTGACTGCTCGTTTTTAATTCCGAAGACGAACTGATGTGCTGAATGATGTTGTCGATGTTGGCAAACAATTTGCCGCGGTTTTTATCCAGACAGTCAAAAGCGCCGGACTTAATCAGCTGCTCCAGCTGTTTGCGGTTGGTCTGGCGGATGTCAATGCGGTGGATAAAATCGGATATGCTCTTAAACGGCCCGCGGGCTTCGCGCTCTGCCACCAAGGCTTTCATATTGGCCTCGCCCACCCCTTTGATGGCGGCCAGAGCATAACGGATTTTGCCGTCCTCAACCGCAAAATCGTGCCCCGAACGGTTGACGTCCGGCGGCAAAACCTCAATTCCCATCCGCCGGCATTCGTCTTTGAAAAACTGCAGTTTGTCGGTGTTGGTCATATCCAGCGTCATCGTCGCGCTCATAAACTCCGCCGGATAATGCGCCTTCAGATATGCCGTCTGATAGGAAATCAGCGAATAGGCGGCGGCGTGCGACTTGTTGAACCCGTAAGAGGCAAATTTTTCCATCTGGTCAAAAATGCTGGTGGCGGTGTCGCGGTCGATACCTCTTTCCACCGCGCCGTCCACGAAAATGCTGCGGTGTTTGACCATTTCTTCCTTAATTTTTTTACCCATGGCTTTACGCAGTTTATCCGCGCCGCCGAGCGTATAACCTGCCAGTTCCTGAGCAATTTTCATCACCTGTTCCTGATAGATCATAATGCCGTAGGTATTTTTTAAGATCGGCTCCAGCTTCGGATGCAGGTAGGTAATTTCCTCCTCGCCGTGTTTGCGGCGGATGTAGCTCGGAATGTTGTCCATCGGCCCCGGCCGGTAGAGCGAAACAATGGCTATCAGGTCTTCAAAACGGTCGGGCTTGATTTGTTTGTGCACATTTTTCATGCCCGTCGATTCAAACTGGAAAACGCCGGCCGTGTCGCCCCGCTGCAAAAGTTCGTAAGTCGGTTTGTCGTCAAGCGGCACCGATCCCATGTCCAGTTCCACGCCGAAGTCGGCCTTTACCTGATCCGCCGCTTTTTTTATGGTGGTCAGGGTTTTCAAACCGAGGAAGTCAAATTTTATCAGCCCCGTCGACTCGATATATTTCATATCATACTGGGTAACCGGCATATCGGCCTTGGCATCTTTGTAGAGCGGCACCAGCAGATCAAGCGGA
Organism: uncultured Alphaproteobacteria bacterium; assembly: GCA_944390915.1. Taxonomy (GTDB): domain Bacteria; phylum Pseudomonadota; class Alphaproteobacteria; order RF32; family CAG-239; genus JAFUYI01. Next base: position 38,564 of record CALXRS010000009.1, on the reverse strand, counting down.
CGATCGCCGATAACCACGCCGGCGGCATGCACGCCCGGATTGCGGTATAGGCCTTCCAGCTTCATGGCAATGTCAAACAGCTTGTTTATCTGCGGGTCGTTTTGCCGCATTTCTTCCAGCTCGGGCACCTGTTCCAAAGCCTCTTTCAGGCTCGGCTGACGCCCCTGCACCGGCGGCGGAATCATTTTGCTGATGCGATCTGCCTGCGAATAGGGCATTTGCAGCACCCGCGCCACGTCACGGATAACCGCTTTCGATTGCAGTTTGCCGTAGGTGATGATTTGCGCCACGTGGTCAAAGCCGTATTTGTTTTGCACGTATTCGATGGTTTTGTAGCGGTTTTCCTGGCAAAAATCGACGTCAAAATCGGGCATGTTGATACGTTCCGGATTTAAGAAACGCTCAAACAGCAAATCGAGCTTCAGCGGGTCGAGTTCGGTAACCTGTATCGACCAGGCGACAATGGAACCGGCGCCGGAACCGCGCCCCGGCCCCACCGGCACGCCGTGCGTTTTCGACCAGCGGATAAAATCCGACACGATCAGAAAGTAGCCGGCAAACCCCATTTTTTCGATAACGCTCAGCTCATATTCCAAACGGGCATAATAACGTTCGTCCAGTTCTTTTTTCTCGGCCTCAGTCATGCCCTCGAAATAGACCTGCTTTTTCATTTTTTCGGCCAGCCCCTTATAGGCCTCTTCGCGCAGATACTCGTTTTGGCTCTTGCCGCCGGGGCATTCAAAAACGGGCAAAAGCGGCGCCACGTATTCCAACACGAAGTTGCAGCGCTTGGCAATGTTGACGGTGTTGGCCACGGCTTCGGGCAAATCGGCAAACAAAGCCGTCATTTCGGCGGCGCTCTTTAAGCGGTTGTTCGGCGAAAAATGGGCACGGTTTTCGTTGGCGACATATTCGCCGGCGGCAATGCAGACCAGCGCGTCGTGCGCTTCGTACATGTCGGCGTCAAAGAAAAAAGCCTCGTTGGTGGCCACCAGCGGAATGTTGTGCCTGTAGGCCAATTCGATAAAATCGTTTTCGGTTTTGGCTTCTTTTTCCAAACCGATGCGGGAAATTTCCATATACAGACGGTCGTCGAAAATTTCTTTTAACGCCAGCAAAAACTCTTCGGCCTCGGCCTTGCGGTTTTCAAGCAGCAGACGGCCGACGGTGCCGTCCGGACCGGCCGTCAGGGCTATCAGACCGCCGCCGTGCCGCTGCAGATCGGAAAGGCGTATCTGCGGTTTTTCGGCAAAGTTTTTTTCGCCCAGATAGGCCGTTTCCATCAGCTTGATGACGTTGGCATAGCCTTCGGCGTTTTTGACCAGCAGAACGATTTTGTCCGGCTCCACCAGACGGCCGCGCGCTTTCAATACGTCATCGGCGTCGGCGTTGCGCAGATACATCTGCGTGCCGATAATCGGCTTGATGCCGTTTTTCGGCGCATAGTCCGAAAAAGCCTTGGCGCCGAACATATTGGCCGTGTCGGTCACGGCAATCGCCGGAAAGCCCATTGCCGCCGCCCTGCTCATCAGATCGGGGATTTTCATTGCCCCTTCCAGCAGCGAGTAGGCGGAATGCACTCTCAGATGGATAAACTGCGGCTCCATTTATTTTCCTTTTCCTTTGCCTTTGTCGCCCGTTTTCGTTATTTGACGGCCACGCCGCTGACACAGCGTTCCGGCTCTCTGGCGCAGATATCCCGGTCGCTGTTCATTTCGTGCAGGCGGTTGCGGTTGGGGGCAAATTCGCCGGCAACACATCCGCTTAAAGCAACGAGGCAAAGCAAAACAAGAACTTTTTTCATTTTTTATTTCCCTTAACAAACAAGTTACAGATTCAAATCGTGTTTGAGCACAAAAAACACCATCAGTATCATAAAAACCCGCGCCAGATGGCGAAACCACAGGCTGCGGTTATATTCCGCCGAACTCCGCCAGGTGCCGATAACCATCGACACCGCATAAAACAGCAGAAAGCACAGCGCACTGAAGTAAAGAATCGTCAAAATTACGGTGGAAGTTTCCAGCCCGTAGCGGCGGGTGGCAAAATAGGCGTATATCGTCAATCCGCGCAGTTTGTGGAAAAGCATGGTGCCAAGGATTTTGACCACCAGATGCACGGTAAAAAGCCCGAGCACGCCAAACTTCCAGAAAGTGTCTTTCAGGCTGAGTTCGCCGTCAATCAGTTTCTTAAACATAAACTCCTTTCCTTTCTTTGCCCCTCTTCATAATGAGCCAAAGCGTTTTTTTGTGCAAGCTGTTTTTAGCAGTTTTGCCACAACTTCGCCGCAGCGTCAGAAATGGCGGACAATTCTTTTATACGGTTTGACCCCGAGCTCCTGTCGGACGGCGGCAATTTTTGCCGACAGCGCCGTCCATTCGCCGTAGCGGTCGACAAACTCCGCCGCCGCTGCCGGCGAGCGGGAAAGCTGCACGCGGATTGTTTCCTCAAGCAGCCGGTTCAAGACCGCGCCGATGCCGCCCAGATCTATCGTTATTTTGCCGTCGGCCGTTTCTTTGATAATGCCGTTCCGGCAAAGAAAATTGAACTGTATCAGCTCGCCCATCCGGTGCGGCAGCTGCAAATGCGGGCGCGCCGTCAAAAACATCCGGCCGACGATGTAACTGACATAGATTTTTTTTAAGGTCTCTTCGTCAATGACGCCGGCTTTGACATATTCGGGCATGAAAGCCAGCGAAACGGTGTCGGCCTTGTGTTCTTCGATAATGTGCTGATAGGCGCCGAGCGCCGTCTGATAAGAACTGTCGGGCCCGAGCGAATGCCCGTTTTCGTGGCCGATGACAAACAGATGGTCGGCCTCGCCGTCAAAATAGCGGTGCAGCGCCGGATCAACCAGCCGCGCAAGCAGGGCGCGCTCCTTTTCCTCATCGCGGCTCATACGCACCTGACGATGATATACGTTGCGTCGCCCGCCGCCGGTTTTAACCGACAATTTGTCATTGTTGGGCAGATTTTGCGCGGTGGTAATGCCGCCGCGGCACTGGGCATAATCGCCTTCCAGATCGGCCAGGTCGACGTCGACCATTGTCTGGCGGACTTCTTCTCCGGCGGCAATGCCCTGATGATAGGTGTCGGCATAGGGCATTTTGGCGGCAAGCTCCGGCAGATGCCGCTTAAACTGCAAAATCAGCTCCGTGCCCCGCCGGTTGACAATGCCGACCCGGGCGCCGAGCGTATCTTTGGCCACCGCTTCTATGCCGTGGGCGGCAAGCATTTCTTTCAGTTCGTCGTCCTCATAGACCGAAGGAGTTAGCGAATCGTCATAATTTTCGCGGCTGAGCGTAAATTCCAGCGGCGTATCCTGCAACAGCGCCCAATGCCTGTCGGCCAGCATGTCCATTTCCGGATTGTTTTGCAACAGCGCCTGCGCCTGCCAGCCGAGATAATCTTTCAAAGCCCCGTCGTCGGTATAATGCGCGGCAACTTCCAGCTCGTTGGCAACGGCGGAAAATTCCCCGGCAAAATATTCCGTATAGTCAACCGCGGCCAGTTCGTCCCCCTGCCGGCGAACCATGGTGCGCGCGCTCAATATGGCGCGCACTTCTTCCGTTTTGCCTTGGAGCAGCATGTGCCGCACAATCTGCCTCAACTCTTCGGGCGACAGATCCTCCGGATAAAAATTATGCCCCGGCAGCAGACCGATGCCCTTAAAAATTTCCACCGGTTCGCGGTCGATGCCGTTGTAGCCCGCCACGCCGTTCAGGGAATTGAACAGTTCCAGCGCCCGGGCGGCATGTGTGCTGCCGGCGGCGGCCGCCGCTTCCAGCCCCGCTTTTTGCGCCATGTTTTGCGGATGATCCTGTTTAAGCGACACATCGTTGATAATTTTTGCCGCCGCCGCCAGATGCCGCAAGGCTTTCCGATTGCCCTCGCTTAAATTTTCATATCCTTCGAAATCGGGAGAAATCAGCTCGATATCCAGAGTTTCCCGTTCGAGTTTCTGTTTCAGTTCCTCTTCGTCGTATTTGATTTCGTAACCGTTAATTTTCATCTTCCGCAATCTCCACCGTTCTGAAACGATATACTTTAATGGCATTTGACCAGTAGCTCGGGCTCATGCCCGCTTTTAACTTCAGCCCGTTCAAAAAGTCCCTTTTGTCGGGCAGCTGCCGCCATACCGACGGCAAAAACAGCCCCTGCCGGCTGCCGTCGCGGATAACCAGACCATCCGTGCCGGCAACAAGATTGGCCAGCAAATCTTCTTCGCTGTCGTAAGCAATCGGCTCAAAATCCGTGAGCAGCGAAACGGAGATTTTTATCTCCGCCAGCTCGTCGGCCGCAACCGGCGGAAAACGGCCGTCGTTCAGAGCCGCGGCATAAGCGTTGGCGGCAACGTCGGACACCGCCGCGCGACGCGGATAAAGCGAACCGATGCAGCCGCGCAGAGCGCCGTTCTTTTCCAGCGTAACAAAAGACGCCCCTTTGTCGAACAAAGCGTCGTCGTAGTCATCGCGCGAGGGATCATATTCGCGCTCGTGCAGTACCGCCTCTTCCAGCCCGACGCGCGCCGCCCGCAGCAATTCTCTGCCGAAAGCGCCGGCATAAGCCTCAAGCGCCGCCGTTTCGCCTTCCAGACCCGACGACGCGGGAGTGAAAGCCCAGGCGCCGTAGCCCACTACCCGATTTTTGTCGCCCGAAGTGTCGCCGGAATTTATCAGCGCCAGCGTCTGCGGGCGCAAATGCAGTTCTTCGGCCAAAATAAGCGCCGAATTGATGCCGCCCGCGCCGCAGGAAGCATGATAGTCTATCTCCGGCCGACCGGCGGCAATACGCGCCGCCGTTTGGGCGTCCAGCTCTTTTGCCGTCTCATAGGGATAATAATGCGACAAATCAGCGGAAACGACCAAAACCGTGTCCGGTTTTTGCAAAAGCGGCAGCAGCGCTTCCGCCGTTTCCTGCGGATTGGCGTCGCCGTATACCATCGGCACAATGGAAAAATCCGTCAACACTTTTTGCAAAAACGGCAACTGCACTTCAAGCGAATGTTCGTCGCGATGGGCAGCATTGTTGACGGCAAAACCGGGCAAATCGGCAAGTCGGCGCACAATGTCTTTGTCAACGGGCACGCGACCGAGCGGCGTGGCGAAATAATCGGCAGACGACAGCGCCGTGCCGTCAACCGGCAAGCGATGCGAAGGCCCCAGCAGAAGCACCGTTTTTACCTTGTCGGCAAAAGCGGCCAGCGGACGGTAGGCTTTGGCCGCGGCCGGCGCGGAATAGCGGTAGCCGGCATGCGGCACGATCAAAATTTTCGGCAGCGCGGACAGCGACGTTCCGCCGTTTTGCAAATAGTGCGCCACCTCCCGTTCGAGAACGGCTGCGTCGGCGGCGTAAAACAGACCGGCCACCGCCGGATTGCGATATTGTTCCATGGGATCCGTCCTTTCCGTATAGGCGGTTATCTGTTCGTTGTTGGAAGAGATTTTGTCGCGAAAATAAAAATAGTTGAAGATAACCAGCAAAACAACAACCGCCGCCAGCAGCACCCGCTGCGGATAACGCGGATTTTCGTTGTCGTTTTTCGTTTTTGTTTTCTGTTTCATCTTTTGCCCTCCTCCCGACCGGACAACTGCCGGTAAAACTGTTCGAAATCGTCAAAATATACAATCCGCGGATCGGCTTTTTCCGTCGCTTTGCGGCCGGCAATCCGCACCGGCAGCGCTCCCACCGCTTCGGCCGTCATGCTGTCGAGCGCACTGTCGCCCGCCACCCACACCGTTTGCCGAGAAATTTCCGCCGGCTCCATTATCCCCTGCAAAGCCAGAAGTGCGTGCGCCGCGTCGGGCTTGTCATGCGCCGCCTCGTGCCCGCAGACGACGCGCGCAAAAAGCGACGGCGCAAACAAAAGCGGCAGCTCAAAATCGAGCAGGCGACGGTCTTTGTTGGTCATAATGCAGATTTTTATTCCCCGTTCGGTCAAAAACGCCAGCGTTTCGCGCACGCCGGGAAAAGTTTTTATCATCCGCGCCACATTGGCCTTGTAGAGCGCGGCATATTCGGCATAGGCCGCTTCCGCCCGCGCACCGAAAACCAGCGGAAAATTGTCCATAAAAGACAACAGCGGGTTTTGCCGGTCGCGGGTGCTTTCCCAATCGGGCAGACCGTACGCGGCCATAATCCGGTTGACCGCCCACAGCCGCGGGGTGCGCGTTTCCGCCAGGGTTCCGTCCCAATCAAAAACCACCGCTTTCAGTCCGCCGGTATCAAGTTTATTCATTTTCTCTCACACTCCGTTTATTTTACGAAGATAAAGCAATTTTGCAAAATTACAAGGAAAACAAACATTCTTCGCCCGCTTTATAAACAGTTTTCCGCGCCGCGGCGGTTGCTTTTCGGCAACATCTGTTTTATGATGGCAAATAAAAAATATTTTTTTGAAAGGCTTTGAAAAAAAATGAACAACCGCTTCACCCCCGCACATACCTACCCCGATCGGCGTTCGGCCGGCAGCCCCGCCCGTCTGACTGAGCGCTTTTTTGACATCGTTTTTGCCGTCGGCTGGTGGTATTTTCTCACCGAACTCGGCCACACGTTCATCGTGGCTGCGGGGCGCGGCTGCTATTGCGACTTTTCGCAGCCCGACGTCCCCTGCTCGGGCATCTATATGCTGTTGTTTGAAATCATCATCCTCGCGGCCGTCTGTCTGCCGCTTTTCATCTACTTTTTCCGCGGCATGTACATCGAAAAAGTCGGCCTCGGCAAAAAAGCCGTTATCCTGCTGGCTTCCGCCGCGCTGGCCTTTTTGCTGCCTTATCTGCTGCAGGCTCTGGAAGCCGGTTTTGCCGCCCTGCTGCCGGACGTTGCCGCCGCGGCCTTTACCCCATGGGCAGATCCGGATATCGTCCGTTTTGTGCGTATGCGCGGGTAAAGGCTTTCCCCGCAAATCCGGTTGCAGTGGAAAGTTATCCACAACCATGACATGAATCTGTTGAAATTTGTGACATTTTGTGCTATAGGTTTTTACCACAATGCGGTTATGTATGCACCGCATTTAAAAAAGCGGCCGCGGCCGCTTTTTTCATATCCCGTCCGTTTTTTGGGCGGTCCATTTTATTTTCTCCGGGGGTGCGCCGCGGAGCGCCTATGTTTTATCAACCCATCGGTCGGATTTTTTATCCGGCCGATTTTTTATGTAGAAAGGAATAATCATGAGCAACTACGAAAACGACGCCGATCTGGCAACCTCGCTGCTCGGCATGTCCGGCCTGAAACTGAACATGTCGCCGCTGCCGAAAAAAAATATGACAACCCGAGAAATCCTTGAGCATCGGCTTGCCAACTACAATGACGACATGGAACTCAAAACGCCCTACAGCGATCCGGAAATAGAATTTGACGGCAACGATGTCTATGTCCGCCGTAACGGCACCGAATTTGAAAATTTTCCGGCAATGGCCGGAAAACCCGGTTACCAGAACAGAAGCAGCATGTCCGTTTCTGACCGTGGTCCGACACCCGAAGGGCTGTATTATGCCGATCCCAAAAAATTGCAGGAGAGAAAGTCAAGACTGTCAAGATTAAAAGAAGCAATTCTAGATACGGACATGCCTTTAGCAGACAAGGCTGCTTATGTTTTTGAAAAGGGGACTTATCGCTGGCAAGATGAAAAGAAAAAACCATCCTGGGGCAATTATCGGGTGCCGTTGGAACCTGCCGAAGACACCGAAACCTTTGGCCGCCACAGCATGTACATCCACGGCGGCGACGAACTCGGTTCGGCCGGCTGCATCGACCTCGGTCCCAATATGGATCGTCTGGCGCCCTACATCAGAAGCAGCCGTCAACCTGTTAGGGTGCGGGTAAAATACAAAGCCGACGATTTTGAAAGATAAAATAATTGAAAAATAAATTATTTTGTTTTATTATTGTGTTGTTTTGAATGATTATTTCGTTTGTCCGACATTTTATTTAAGGCAACCATAGACAACCATAAGTTGTTTTATATGATTTTTTATTAATTTATGATTGACAATTGCCTTATTTTGTAACATTCTATATCCAACAGATTTTAAGACTGCCGGAAAATGAAAATGCACCGATCCATCGTTTCATATTGCAAAAACTATCTTCAAAACTTTCGCGAACATCCGGGGAAAGCAACCGTTGCGCTTGCGCTGCAAATTGTTTTCCTTGCCGGATGGGGGTTCTTTTTTGCCCTATTTTGCCAATTTTGCGGCGAAGCGGTCGGCGGATATTTTACCGACGGCGAACAATATCACGGCAATTTTTATCTGAAAGCCGCCGTGCGATTGGCATACGGACTGGTGTTGATCTGGCTTTTCATTGATCTCGCCGAGATGTTTTTTACGGCAACCTGCGGCCTGAAACAGAAAGCAAAAGTTATCGGCCTGTCGCTGTTGGCCGCGGCTTTTGTTGCCGCCGTCGAGCTGAGTTTGCTGTTCTGGCAGGAACGATTTGCACCGGCCTCATATCATCCGTACGCTTTTTGGCATCCGCGGGCGGCAGAGCTGAACGCCGACCCCTGGTGGAAAGCGCGGCAAAACTATCACGCCTGCGGAACGGTTGACCTTGCGTCCGTAAAGGAGGTGTCCGACCATGGAAAATAAACGTCGTTTTTCGGTTACGGATATTTTGTTAATCCTTGTTTTTATATACGGCTGGGCAACCATGACGGCCGTCGCTTGGACGGTGATGAAAGACAACATCATTCCGGGCTGTTTTTCAACAATACCGGCATATCCGGTCAACATTTACATATACGGTGCAACCAACCTGCTGTTGGATGTCGTCGGCCTGTTGCTGCTGTTCCGTTTTGCCAAACGGATAACTTCGCCTGCCGCCGACACGACGACGAGAATAAAAGTCATCGGTCTCAGCGCGCTTTTCGGCTGCATTTTGGCCGTGGCCGCCATCCCCCACTATCGGGTGCCGGAAACGCTCAACCGGCCGGCATTCTCCCGGAACCGGACGGTTGAACAAGACCTGCCGCAATGGCAGGACGTCGCCCGCTGCCGCCAAAACTGGCGCAACCAAATCGGAGAGAGCAGTCTCTAGCTTGTTACAACACCTCAAAGACGGAAAATGAAAATGTACCGATCCATCGTTTCATATTGCAAAAACTATCTTCAAAACTTTCGCGAACATCCGGGGAAAGCTGCCGTTGCGCTCGTGCTGCAAATTGTTTTCCTTGCCGGATGGATAACTTTTTTCACCTTTATGGCGCGGCAATATGTAAGATATATCATTCCCGGCATAACGGAGCCCAAAGGCGCCATTTATTCGGAAACTTTTTCTCAGACGGTAATTTCCGTTCTCTTTTTGTTTTTTATTTATAAGGCCGGCAAAGTTATTTTTGCAAACGACAGCAAGCTTATGCCAAAATTTGCAGTCCTGGCGCTTTCGCTTTTATGCGCCGCTGTCGCCCTCCCGCTGCAAATCTGGTTGGAACATCTCGTTTTCTTTTTGCCGGATACGAATATCGCCTTTTGGGCTGACTGACAACCCAAAGATAAGGAAAACAGACCATGATAAACAATATATCCGCCTGGGGCAAAAACTATCTTCAAAACTTCCGCGAACATCCGGGGAAAGCAACCGTTGCGCTCGTGCTGCAAATTGTTTTCCTTATCGGATGGGGGCATTTTTACTACTTTCTTTACAAACAATATACGCTGTTTGTCATTCCGGGAATCGTTCCCGGCAAAGGAAATGTTTACGCCAACGTCGCTTTTGTTGTTCTGATAACGATTGTCGGCATTTACGCTTCTTTCCGCTGGGCAAAAATGTTATTTGCAAACGACAGCCCGCTCCGGCAGAAACTTTTGGCAGTGGCCGGCTCCGTCCTGTGCATTCCGGCCGCATTGCTGTTGTGGATAGCCATCAGCGAGTTGCCGATTTTTGACGGAGACATTTACACGTCTTTTTGGGCAAAATGAAAGGAACAATAATGATAAAGCAGAAAATATCCGCCTGGGGCAAAAACTATCTTCAAAACTTTCGCGAACATCCGGGGAAAGCAACCGTTGCGCTCGTGCTGCAAATACTGTTTGCCGTCGGCTGGGCGGGCTTTTTCTATATGGTTTGCAAAGACTTTGCCAACACCGTCATCCCCGGCACGACGGATCCCAAAAGCAACATTTATGCCGAATGCGTCGACATTGTCGCTTATACGATTGTCTATACATATATTTTCTACCGGCTGTTGCCGCTGATGTTTGCCAATGACAAAATGTTGCGGCATCGGGTATATGCTTTTCTCATTTCCGCGGCGGCGGCTTTCTTCCTGCCCGATTTATCCCTGGCGCCGTTTTTGCCGGACAGCTGGCAGGAACCCGTTTTCACCGCTTTTTGGGCAGATTAGTCCCGGACGAAAGACAATTCGGCAAACGGTCAATATCATTTGACCGGCAAGGCATATAAAAAATCCGGATTTCTCCGGATTTTTTATATGATTGTACCCATGCCGTCACCGCGATTTTTTTTTGCGCCGCGACCGGCAGATGACAAATTATTTTTTGCCGCCGATGAACTTTTTGCCCATCATATAAGGCTGCAGTTTTTCGGGAATGCGAATCGAGCCATCCGCCTGCTGATGATTTTCCAAAAACGGCACCAGCGCCCGCGGCGTGGCAATGCCGGTATTGTTCAGCGTATGCACAAATTTGACGCGGCCGTCGGCATTGTCGCGATAGCGCAGATTGGTACGTCGCGCCTGCCAGTCGGTAATGTTGGAACAGCTGTGTGTTTCACGATAGCGGTTTTGGGTTGGCACCCAGGCCTCCAAATCATATTGACGATATTTCGGCGCGCCCATGTCGCCGGTGCAAACTTCCAAAACCTGATACGGCAGTTCCAGATCCTGCAAAACTTCTTCGGAAATCTGCAACAGTTTTTGATGCCATTTTTCGCTTTCGGCAATATCGTTTTTGCAGATGACAAACTGCTCCGTTTTCATAAACTGATGGACGCGAGTCAACCCGCGGGTGTCTTTACCGGCGGCGCCCGCCTCACGACGGAAGCAGGGCGAAAAACCGGCATAAAGAATCGGCAGTTCGTTTTCGGGGATAATTTCGTCGGCGCGAAGCGAGTTCAAAATCAGCTCGGCCGTACCCGAAAGATAGAGGTCGTCTTCGGGCATATAATAAATCTCATCACGCGAAAACGGCAGGTAGCCCTGACCGTAAAGCGGTTTTTCCTTTGACAGCGACGGCACGGTTATTACCCGAAAACCGTTTTCCATCAACTTGTCCATCACCATCAGGTGGATGGCCAGTTCCAGCCGCGCCAGCTCGTTGGTGATGGCATAGGTGCGCGAACCGGAAACCGCGGCGATCCGTTCCATTTCGCTCCAACCGTTTAATTCCATCAGTTCGACATGGTCGCGGGGCGCAAAGTCAAAATGCGGCGGTTCACCGACCCGGCGGCGGACGACGTTGCCGCTGTCATCGGGGCCGACGGGGCTTTCCGGACTCGGCAGATTGGGCATGCGCCACATAATGTCGTCAAACTTCTTCTGTTCGACGGCCAGTTTTTCCTGCTCGGCTTTCAGCTCTTCGCCGAGGGCTTTGCTTTTGGCGATAATTGCCGGACGCTCTTCCGCAGAGGCGGATTTTATCGAATTGCTCAGGCGGTTCTTTTCTTCGGCCAGCGCCTGGGACGAGGTTTTGAGCTTGTTTATTTCCCTGTGCAGGGCAATCAGCCCCGCGATGTCGACAGACAGGCCTTTTTTGGCAATTCCTTCTTCCACCGCCTTCTGATTTTCGATAATAAATTTTATATCGAGCATTATTATATGTCCTCAAAAGAGTTTTTTAATTGATTTATGAACCAAAATAGAGTATCAATTTTGCAGATAATTACAATAAAAATTTACAGGATTTTGCAAGAAATGTTTGAAAACAAAAAAGTGCTGACCGGCGTTAAGCCTACCGGAACCCCTCACCTCGGCAATTATCTCGGCGCCATCAAACCGGCTATTACCCTTGGAAAACAGGCTCTTGCCGCCGGCGGAAAACACTATATGTTTATTGCCGATTATCACGCCATCAATGCGGAAAAAGATCCCGATATTTTGCGTGAAAAGTTAAAAGAAATTGCCTGTATTTATTTGGCGGGCGGGCTTGACCCGTCGCAATCGGTTTTTTACCGCCAGTCGGACATTGCCGAAATCCCAGAAATTACCACCATTTTATACGCCTATACGCCGAAAGGCTTTATGAACAAGGCGCATGCTTACAAGGCCGCGGTCGACAAAAACCGCGCCGCCGGCAAGCCGGACGACGACGGCATCAACATGGGACTTTACACCTATCCCACCCTGATGGCCGCCGACATCCTCGCCTATGACACCGACATTGTGCCGGTCGGCAAAGACCAGGTTCAGCATGTGGAAATCGCCCGCGACATCGCCGGCATCATCAACGCCCACTACAACCGTCCGCTGCTTACGCTGCCGGAATATTCCATTGACGACAATGTGGCGGTGGTACCGGGCATCGACGGCCGCAAAATGAGCAAATCTTACGGCAATGTTATCCCGCTGTTTGAAGACGATAAGGCCATCAAAAAAGCTATCTTTTCCATCAAAACCGACTCCCGCCCGCCGGAAGAACCGAAAAACCCCGACGAAATTCTGGTTTATGAAATTTACAAGGCCGTTGCCACGCCCGAACAACTGCGGGAAATGGGCGACGGTCTGTGCGAAGGCAAACTCGGCTACGGACAAATCAAAAACATGCTGCTTGACGCCGTTGTCAACGAGATCAGGGAAAAAAGAGAAACCTATCGTTACTATATGACTCATTACGACGAAGTGGAAGGCATGCTTGAAGATGGCGCCGCCAAAGCGCGGCCGGTGGCACGGGCAACGCTGAAACGCCTGAAAGACGCCGTGTTCGGCAGATAACAAAATTCCCCGAAAATTTCGGGGAATTTTTTTGCCGTCAGCGGATGAAATTGGTCATTATTTTGGCTTCCCCCGCAGGGCGGGCAAGACCTGCTTTCCGGCCGGCCTCTATTGATTTCAGCAGCCATGCCATTTCGCGCCCCAGGGTGCGCATGATTTGCAGACCTTCTTCGTCCTGCCGCACTTCCTCGGGTGTGTTGCCGTGCACCATGTTCCAATAACAGCTGCTGACAACCGGCATACGGGAAATGGAAAAATATTTGTTGAGCACGTCAAGATTGGCGGTTGTCCCCGCACGGCGGGCAGAAACAACGGCTGCTCCGGGCTTGCCGGCAAAAACCGCCGAACCGGCATAAAAAACGCGATCAAGAACCGACAATATGCGTCCGTTCGTATGCGCATAATAGGTCGGCGAACCAAAAACAAAACCGTCGGCTTCTTCCGCTTTTGCCAAAATACGATTGACAATGTCGTCATCAAAGACACAACGATTGTTCAGCTTGCGGCAGGCGCGGCAGCCGATGCAATCGCGCAAAGCCCCTTTACCCAGCCAGACGATTTCCGACTCGACGCCGTCCGCCGCCAACGCTTCGGCCACGACCCTCAGCGCCGTGGCGGTGCAGCCGTTTTCGTTCGGGCTGCCGTTTATCATCAACACTTTCATTTTGCTCTCCTCAATTAACGTTTGTCCGAAAATTCCCGTTGCCGGACATGATAAATCATTTATAATGTTTTCGTCAACAACGGGAGGATAAATTGCAAACAACGGAAGAAATTCTTAAACTGGCGCAGAAAAATCAACAGCAGGCGCGTCAGGTAATTGAAGAAACCGGCGTTGTCGGCTGTTGGCAAAGCATCAATGCCCGAATAAATCTGATCGGTTCGCTCAAAACCGGGCTTTTGATGAAACATCGGGACATTGATTTCCACATTTATACGCCGAAACTCGACATTGCCGAAAGCTTCCGCGCCGTTTCATTGCTGGCCGGACATACGGGCGTTATTGCCGTTGAATATGCCAACCTGAGCAATGAAGAAGACGCCTGTCTGGAATGGCATGCCAAATACCGCGACAAAAACGGCGACTGCTGGCAGATAGACATGATTCATATGGCCGACGGCTCGCGCTGGGACGGATATTTTGAAAAAATCGCGGAGCGCATCGGCGCAATTATGTCCCCCAAACAAAAAGAAACCATTTTGCGCTTGAAATTTGCAACGCCGGACGATGTCAAAATAGCCGGCATCGAATATTACATGGCGGTTCTAAGAGACGGAATTGAAGATTACGAACAATTTCTGCAATGGCGGCAGACACATCAGCAAACAGGGATTGTCGATTGGATTCCCTGAATTTTCATTCGGCGGTTGCCGTTGTCTCGTCCGCTTTTTTTTCTCCCTCCTTTTCCCGTTCCGGCAAAAGGGACGCGTTTTTGCAAAAACGCGAAAAATCAAAAGCCAGCCAAAAAAACTGCGGCAGAGCATACATGCTGAGACCAAACGCCATGTTATAGCCGCTGAAGAAAGAATAGAGCGCGCCGCTCACAAGCAGCGTCAGAACATGGGCGGCAATGACATGAGGGCGGGCAAAAAACTTTTCGGCCAACCAGATAAACAACCGACTGATTAAATAAGCCGGAATAAGCGCCCCGAGCGAAAACATAAAAAAGGAAGCAAAGGTCAACATCTTATTCTCCATCATGATTTTTGTTGAAAGGTACAACAAACAATCGGCAATGTCCAGCCTTAACCTTATTTTGCGTGTTTCAACCGTTTTTTTGTCAAATTTCTGTTTACATCCGACAAATTTGGTGTATACTAAAGCTGTATAGTGAAATTATTAATTAATTAAATCAATTATGAAAAAGTTTTTATTGTTGATGTTTGCCGTCATGATGACCGCAGCATCCGTTAGCGCACAGAGTGATTATTGGAAAGATGACCGACTGAAGGCAAGCGTTATCGTTTTCAGCGGCGCCAATGTTCTTGAACCGGCACCCATCTACGGCGCAGCCTTCGGACTGAACTGCTATTTTCTGAGAGCAGAGCTCGAGTTCGGCGGCAGTTATATTGATCCGGGGTATTCGTTTAGCCGTCAGCATCTGATGTATTTCAGTCCGTCTTTCGGTTTGGCGCATACTTTCCGCGACAATTATGAGGTTTACCTCATGAGTTCGTGGACAAACTGGGGATTGACCGTTCTCGAAAGTTCACCGATTAACGCCTGCGGACACGACGTCTTTGAAAAAGACATCTTCCACTGGCGGATTAAGGCGGGAACCAATATCACCATCTGGAAAAAGCTGTTTGCAAACGCCGAGGTGGGCTATATGTTCCCGAAGCATTACGGCGAAGATCAGGTCGGCTATCAGAACCTGACGGTTCGCGTCGGCATCGGCTACCGCTTCTAACCGGTAACCGCGACAACTTTAAGAGCACTTCCTTACGGGGAACGTGCTCTTTTTTTATTTTCTTGTGACGGTCATTGACTTAACGCCGTTTTTGTGCCAAGCTTATATTATTCCGCCATGGCTTTTGCCGGAGGAGGAAAGCATGAACAGAAAAACATTGTTTGTAACCGCCGCGGCGGCGGTTGCCCTTATCATCTCCTTGGGGTTGCTTGCCGAAAACGGAAACGGCGGCAAAATCGTTCTTTACGGCAATATCGACATAAGGCAGGCCGACATCGGTTTTATGGTCGGCGGCACGCTGAAAGAAATGTTTTTTGAAGAAGGCGAACGGGTCAAAAAAGGCGACCTGCTGGCCGTGCTTGACGATCGCGACTATCGTCACAACTATCAACGCGCGCTGGCGGAAATCGGCCGCGCCGAAGCGCAGCTGGCGGAAGCCCGCTCGGTACTTGCCACCAACCTGCCGCTGTGCAAACAGAAAATTGCCTCCGAAAGAAGCTGCATTTCTTACACAAACGCCAAAAACGAAGCGGAAGCGGCTTTGCAATCCGCCAAGATTGCCGCCGCCTATGAAAAAGACCGGTTGGGATACACCCAGATCCATGCCCCCGACGACGGCGTTGTCAGCATCCGCGTGCGCGAACCGGGCACCGTGCTGGCCGCCGGCGAAACCGTCTATACCATCGCCAAGGACAAACCGCGCTACGCCCGCGTCTATCTGCCGGAACCTTATCTCGGGTTGGTGACTCACGGCAGCCGAGCGCTTATCGTAACCGACGGCATCAACCCCGCCGACGGCAAAAAAATCAGCTACGGCGGTTATGTGGGCTATATTTCCCCGGTGGCGGAATTTACCCCGAAAACCGTGCAGACGGACGAGCTGCGCAGCGAACTTGTCTACCGGTTGAACGTCTATGCCGAAGCGCCCGACGATTTGCTCAAACAGGGCATGCCGGTCACGGTAATCATAGAGCCCGAGGCGCCGGAGGCTGCCGATGGAAAAAACGCCGTTCATTGACATCCGCGAAATCCGCAAAAGTTTTGACGGCGGCAAAAACATGGCTGTCGATTGTCTCTCGCTTGCCATTTACAAAGGACAGACGGTCGGGCTCATCGGCGCCGACGGCGCCGGCAAAAGCACCCTGCTCCGTCTGTTGGCGGGACTGCTTTTGCCCGACGGCGGCAGCATTTTCATCGACGGAAAGGAAACAAAAGCCGGACGGAAACCACCGGTTACAATCGGCTACATGCCGCAAAAATTCGGTCTGTACGAAGATTTGACCGTGCGCGAAAATCTTGAGTTTTACGCGGCCTTAAAACATGTCGACGCCGAATTTGACAACATGCTCGACTTTGCCGGCCTGTCACCTTTCCAAAACCGGTCGGCCGGCAAACTTTCCGGCGGCATGAAGCAAAAACTGGGACTTATCTGCGCGCTGCTGGGCAATCCGGAACTGCTGTTACTTGACGAACCGTCGGTCGGGGTCGACCCCGTGTCGCGGCGCGAACTGCTGAAGATGGTGAAAGAAAGCACCAAAGGACAAACCACGGTTATCTGGTCCACCGCCTATATGGACGAGGCGCACGGCTTTGACGTGGCCGCGGTTGTCGACCGCGGGCGAACGGTTTTTGTCGGCAGGCCGACCGACCTTGCTCCCGACAGCCGCGGTTTTGAAGAAAAAATAATCGAGCTTGCGGGCGGCTGGCAAAAAAAGGAATCGGCCGTGGCAAAAAAATTCGTCATGCCCGACAACAGCTGCGATTATCCGGTGGAAGCCCTGCATCTGGTAAAAAATTACGGCAGTTTTTGCGCCGTCAAAGACAACAACCTGAAAATCCGCAAAGGAGAAATTTACGGCCTGCTCGGACCGAACGGCGCCGGCAAATCCACCTCTTTCAAAATGATGTGCGGACTGGCGCGCCCGACCTCGGGCACTGCCCGCATCATGGGCATCGACATTGTGAAAAACGCTTCCGCCGCGCGGGCGCATCTCGGCTATATGGCACAAAAATTTTCGCTTTATCCGAACTTGAGCGTCCGCCAAAATCTGGATTTTTTTGCCGGCGCCTACGGACTCGGCGGTCACCGGGCTATGCTTGCCGTCGGTCGGATGATTGAGATCTTCGGGTTCAGGCCCTGTCTGAACGACAATGCCGCCGATCTGCCGCTTGGCTACAAACAAAGGCTGTCGCTGGCCTGCGCGGTCATGCACAACCCGCCGGTGCTGTTTCTGGACGAGCCGACTTCGGGCGTGGACGTCATCACCCGTCGCGAATTCTGGAACCATATCACCGCTCTGGCTCAAAAAGGCGTAACCGTTTTAATTACCACCCATTTCATGGACGAGGCCGAATATTGCGACCGTATCAGCCTGTTTTTCCGCGGACGAACCATTGCCGCCGGCACGCCGGCGGAACTCTGCCGGCAGACCGCCACCGACAGTCTGGAAAGCGCTTTTGCCGCCGCCATCCTCGCGCAGGAGGAGCAACCGGCATGAAGACGACGACGGCTTTTATCAAAAAGGAATTTCTGCAGATTATCCGCGACCCGTCGAGCCTGCTGATCGCCTTTGTGCTGCCGCTTGTTTTGCTGTTTATCTACACCTACGGCATCAATCTTGATTTTGCCCATGTGCGGCTCGGCATCAAAAACGACGATCGCGGCCCGCAAACCGCCGACCTGATCGACGCCCTCGGACAAAACGCCTATATGCAAACCGCTTTTTACGGCAGCGAAAAACAGATGTATCATGATTTGGCGCGCGGCAAAATTCAGGGCGCGCTGACCCTGCCGGCGGATTTTTCGCGCAACCTGGCCGCCGGAAAAAACGCCGCGCTGCTGCTGGTGGCCGACGGCGCCAACTATACCCAGGTGGCGCATACGCAAAACTATGTCACCCGAATTGCCAACGGCTGGCTTTCCGCCAACCGCCGACAACAGACCGCGGCGCCGACGGTCGAGATTGTTCCCCGCTATCTGTATAATCCGAACAACGACGGAAGGCGGGCGGTGGTGCCGAGTTCGCTGGCCGTAACCATGACGCTCATCGGCATTCTGCTGACCGCGCTGGTCATCTCCCGCGAGTGGGAACGCGGCACGATGGAGGCGCTGCTGGCGGCGGGACTGCGGCCGATGCAGTTTATTATCGGCAAATATGTGCCCTATTTTGCCGTCGGCATGTTGTCGCTGTTTTTTTCGATTGCGGTGATGGTGCTGGTTTTTCGCCTGCCCTTTGCCGGCAGCTGGGGAGTGCTGTTTGTCATCAGCGCGCTTTTTCTTTATGCTTCGCTCGGGCTGGGGCTGATTATCTCGAGCCTCCTGCGTGACCAGATGCTGGCCAGCATGGCCGCCCTGATCGTCGGTTTTCTGCCGGCGCTGATGATGTCCGGCGTGGTGTTTCCCATTATTTCAATGCCGCCGTTTTTCCGCCGTTTGGCCTGGCTGCTGCCGCCCACGCATTACGTGCGCTTTGTCAAAAGCGAGTTTATGTCCGGAACGGTATGGGAAACAACCCTTGTCAGCGGCGCTTTTCTGTTTGCTCTCGGCACGCTTTTTGCCGCCGTTGTTTACAAAAAAACGGCAAGGAGGCTTGATGACTGAGTTTTTTTGCCGCCTCGGCGCGCTTATCAAAAAAGAATTTTTAAGCATCCTGCGCGACCCGAAAAGCCGGATTATCATTATTGCGCCGCCGCTCATCCAGCTTGCCCTGTTTGCCAACATCCTGACCATGGAAACAAAGAACGCCGTCGTGCTTGCCGTTGACCGTTCGCAGACTTTGGAATCGCGCGAATTTATCGCCGGCATCGGCGCTTCTTCCTGGTTTGGCGGCGTGAAGGCGGCTGCCGACGAACAGCAGGCGCGGCAAGCTCTGGCCAAAGAAAAGGCGCAGGCAGCGCTCTTCATTCCGCAGGATTTTGCGCGCCGGCTGAAAAAAGGCGAAAACGCCGAAGTTTTGCTGCTGCTCGACGGCCGCACGCCGAGCGCGGCTTCCGGCATCGAAGGCTACATAAGCGAGATAGCCGCCGCTTTTGACCGCAAAACGGCGCAAAAAATCGGGACGACGGGCGCAAACATAGACATTGCCGTGCGCGTGCGCTACAATCCGAACGCCGTTTATCAATGGTATCTGGTCATTTCGCTGATTGTTATTCTGGCGCTCGTCATCTCGCTGATGCTGACTTCGCTGTCGGTGGCGCGCGAGCGGGAACTCGGCACCTTTGAACAGCTGATTGTCAGCCCGTGCACGGCTTTCGAGCTGCTTGTCGGTAAAACCGTGCCGCCGCTTATAATCGCCCTGATATTGCAGGCGGTGATGACGACCGCCGCGGTTTTCTGTTTTGACATTCCCTTCACCGGATCGCCGGGGCTGTTTTTCTTTGCTTCCTTTGTCGCCATGCTGTCGCTGGTGGGCGTGGGGCTGTTCATTTCCTCCGTCTGCCGCAACCAGCAGCAGGCCGTGCTCGGCGCCTTTTCGTTCATTATGCCGGCGGTGCTGCTCTCGGGCTTTGTTTCGCCGGTGGCGGACATGCCGGTTGCGCTGCAATATCTGACCTATGCCAACCCGCTGCGCTTTTTTATCGACATCGGCAACGCGCTGTTTCTGAAAGACGTGGGGATTAAAGACATTGCCGACGAACTTTTGCCGCTTGCGGGCATTGCCGTATTCACGCTTTATTTTGCGGCGCGCACTTTTAAGCGCAATCTGGAATAAAAAAACTTTTCTTTGTCGGCGGAACGGTTATAATCTGCAATCGGAGGCCGGCAAGCATGAAAAATTTTGATTTTATCTTCCGCAACAAAAAAGTTTGTTTCGACCGTCTGCCGGCTTTCGGTTTCCGGCAGGACGCCGACGGCGGCAACCGCTACGGCGCGCCGGTGACGGGCGGGCAATTTGTCTTAACGGTTACGGTTTGGGCAAACGGCAACATATCTTCCGAACTGCGCGACACCGACACGGGCGACCTCTACACCCTGCATCTGAACGCCGACGCGACGGGCGCTTTTGTCGGACAAGTCAGAAGCGAATGCGCGGACATTTTGCAAAAAATAGCCGACGCCTGTTGCACCGACGACGTTTTCAAAAACCGGCAGACAAAAATGCTGCTCGGCTATCTGCGGCAAAAATACCGCCACGAGCCGGAGTTTTTGTGGGAGAAATTTCCCGACAACGCCATCGTCCGCCGGACGGACAACAAAAAATGGTATGCCGCCGTCTTAACCGTTGCCGCCGGCCGTCCCGGTCTGGGCAATGCCGCGGCGGCGGAAATCCTCGATTTGCGAGGCCGTCCCGAAGATATGGAAAAACTGCTCGACCGGCAAAAATTTTTTCCCGCCTATCATATGAACAAAAAACACTGGTACACGGTTTTTCTTGACGACAGTTTGAGTGATGAGGAACTTTGCCGACGGACGGACGAAAGCTTCCTGCTTGCGAAAAAATAACTTATTAACCAATTTGCCGTAGACTGGATGCAAAATTACCTGAAAAAACATTTGCACAGGAAAGGAAAACAAATATGAAAGTTCTGATTATCGGCGGCGGCGCGGGTGGCGCAAGCTGCGCGGCAAGGCTTCGGCGGCTGGACGACAAGGCGGAAATAACCATTCTGGAAAAAACAGCCGAAACTTCCATTGCCAGCTGCGGCCTGCCCTATTACATCGGCGGCGTCATTGCCGACCGCGGCAACATGCAGGTGGCTTCGCCCGCTTTGTTCAAGAACCTGTTTAACATCGACATCCGCACCGGCTGCGAGGCAACGGAGATTTTGCCGCGGGAAAAACTGGTCAAAACGTCGACCGGCGAAAATTTTTCCTACGACAAACTGGTGCTTGCCACCGGCGCAAAACCTTTCGTGCCGCCGGTGAAAGGCATGGAAAAACTGCCCTGCTTTACGCTTAAAACCCTGGCTGACGCCGACAAAATCAAGGAATTTGCCGCTGCCCGCAAGCCGCAAAAAGCGGTGGTGGCCGGCGGCGGTTTTATCGGTGTGGAAACGGCCGAAAACCTGCGTCATCTGGGTATTGAAACAACCCTTATCGAGGCCGCCGGACAAATATTGCCGCCGCTTGACGCGGACATGGTCTGCCGCCTGCATAAGGAAATGCGCCGCAACGGCATCGCCCTGCACCTGAGCGACGGACTGGCGGAAATTAATGAAGGCGGCGTCGTTCTTGCCTCCGGTGCAAAAATTTCCGCCGACATGGCGGTGCTGGCGCTCGGCGTGCGGCCGGAAACGGCTTTGGCGCAACAGGCCGGCATTGCCACCGACGCCCGCGGCGCCATCCTTACCGACGAATTTATGCAAACCAACCTGACCGATATCTACGCCTGCGGCGACAACGCCGCCACCCGGCATACGGTTTACGGCGCTTATCGCAACATTGCGCTTGCCGGCCCCGCCAACCGTCAGGGACGGCTGATTGCCGACCATATCGCCGGACACGCCTATCCTTACGGCGGAACTCAGGGAACGGGCGTGGCCAAAGTGTTCACTCTGACCGCCGCTTTTACCGGCGCCAACGAAAGAGAACTGCAAAGCGCGGGCATGGCTTACGAAAAAATGATTATCAACGCCGCCGCCCATGCCGGCTATTATCCCGGCGCAGATACGCTCACCCTGAAAGTGCTTTATGACAAAAACGGCAAAATCCTCGGCGCGCAGGCTGTGGGTGCGGAAGGCGCGGACAAGCGCATCGACGTGATTGCCGCCGTGATGCGCTTAAACGGAACGTCCAGAGATCTGCGCGATGCCGAACTCTGCTACGCGCCGCCCTATTCTTCCGCCAAAGACCCTGTCAACCTTGTCGGCATGGCAATTGAAAACGCCCGCGAAGGACTGGTTGTCCCGTGGTTTGACGACGATTTTGACGGCATGACGGTGCTCGACGTGCGACCGCCGGAAATGTACGCCGCCGGACATATCGAAGGCGCGATAAACATCCCCGGCGGACAAATCCGCAAACGCTTAAACGAACTGCCGAAAGACAAAACCATTCTGGTGCACTGCGTGCGCGGCTACACCAGCTATGTCGTTGCCCGCATCCTGATGCAAAACGGCTTTTCGCGCGTGCTGAGTTACGCCGGCGGCTGGCTGCAATATCAGAGCAAAAGAGAAAAATAAATTTTCCAAAACTGCCGGGCAGGCGGAAAAATTTTCTTTTTGCCGACGGCGGACACTGACTTCATCGGTTGACAGAACTTGTCGATTATTCGTATAATTCGTATAAAACGAATCTTGCGGAGGAGAAAAACAAATGAAAGAAGCGTCATTATCCATTGTCGAAGATGTTGAAAACGAGCGTTATCTGATGGTGCGCAATTATCGCGGCATCAACAAGGGGTGCCTCAATTTTCCGGGCGGCAAAAAAGAGCCGGGCGAAGACATGCTGCATTGCGTTGTCCGCGAAACTCTGGAAGAGACGGGCATTGCCGTCAAAAATCCGGTAAAGGTCGGGTATGTCGAATTTCCGACCATGGATTTTTACGTGCATGTTTACAAAAGCACGGAGTTCTCGGGCGAACTGAAAGCCCGTGCCGGCGAAACGGAAGTCTTCTGGCAGGACAAAAACCATATTCCTTTTGAAGAAATGCGTGCCGCCGACAAAGATTTTATTCCGGAAATTCTTGCCGGCAAGTATGTTAAGCGCCGCTATTTTTATACGCCGGATTTTCAGGTGGAAAGAAAAGAAGATATCACCGACTGAAAAAATTTCCGCCACCAAAAACGCTCCTTGAAAAAGGAGCGTTTTTCCCGTTCGTTGTGTCCGTTGCCGACGTTTCAACCTTTGAGTTTTTTCTTTTCTTCTTTTTCCTGCAATACTTCCAGATCGCGCTCGGTGGCCATTTTAACCAGAATGGTTTTAACAACCGTGTCGATTTGTTCGCCTTCGCTGTAGTCGGCTGCTAAGGCAAAATTGACGCGCCCGTCGGTCAGGAGCTTGATGGCTTTTTTCTTGCGCGGGCTTTTGGGCTTGTAGACGGCAATGGAGTAGCCGCCGCCTTTTTTGACCAGCCGCATGGAAGGGATGTCGGTATCGCCGTCGCCGAAATATATCATACGGGTAAAGGGAATGGGGCGTTCTTCGTCGGGCATGAATTCGTTGACCTCGCGGTCTTCCAGCTTGCCGAGCCCCTTGTTGATTTTGGAAAGATACTGCGTTTTGGTGGAATAGTTGACCACGCGCGCCGGCCAGATGGGATGGCCTTCTTCGTCATAGGCATAGGCGCAGCCGAAAACTTCCTTAAAATATTTGCGGATGGAGGTGCCTTCGATAATCTCTTCATAGCCGGAAGAAATGATGTAATGCTCAATTTCCAGATCGAGCATTTCCCCGTAGTGGTTGATGCGTTCAAACCAGCTGTCGACGCCTTCAAAATATTCGATATCTTTGCCGCAGCTGGCAAAAATCTCTTTGGTTAAGGGGATTTTTTTATCGTGCGACATTTTGACAAAATAGTACATGGAGCTTGTTATCTGGTCGGCGTCGTTGTCTTTCCACCAGGCGTTGGCCTGCTGCCAGAAGGTTTTTGCGCTCATCTTGAACTGCGGGATGAGGCAGTAGTCCTGCATGTTGGTCGTGCTGAGCGTGCCGTCGAAGTCGTAAATCAAAGCCACTTTTACTTTTTTTGTCATTTGGTCTTATCTCCGCTTGCTATTTTTACCGAGATAATTTATAAAACAGGGAAAGTAATTAATCAATAACAATTATCTTGACGGGAAGGATAAAAAAAGATGCCTGCAACAACTATGGATCAGCTTGTGTCATTGTGCAAGCGGCGCGGTTTTATTTTTCAAAATGCCGATATTTACGGCGGTTTGCAGGGGGTATACGACTACGGTCCGCTCGGTGTGGAACTGAAGAATAATCTGAAGGCGGCCTGGTGGCGGGCCATGGTCTACGAGCGCGACGACGTGGAAGGTCTGGACGCGGCCATCCTGACCAATCAGAAAGTGTTGCACTATTCCGGCCACGAGGAAACTTTTTCCGACCCCATGACCGATTGCCGCAAATGCAAGGGGCGTTTCCGCGCCGATCACATCAAAGACGGCAAATGCCCGAATTGCGGTTCTACCGACCTAACCGAGCCGCGGCCGTTTAATCTGATGTTTAAGACGGCCATCGGACCGGTCGACGACGGTTCGTCTTTCGGCTACCTCAGGCCGGAGACGGCGCAGGCTATTTTCACCCAGTTCAAAAACGTGGTCGACGCCACCTCGCGCAAACTGCCGTTCGGCATAGCCCAGATCGGCAAGTCTTTCCGCAACGAAATCACCCCGCGCAACTTCATCTTCCGCGTGCGCGAGTTTGAACAGGCGGAGCTGGAATATTTCGTGATGCCCGGAGAAGACGAAAAATGGCACGAAATTTGGAAAGATTTGCGCATTAAATGGTGGCTGGATCAGGGGCTGGTGCGCGAGCATATGAACATCTACACCACCCCGAAGGAAGATTTGGCGCACTACTCGAAAGCCACTTACGATATCGAATATCAGTTTCCGCACGGCATGGAAGAGCTGGAAGGCATTGCCAACCGCACCGACTATGACCTTGGCAACCACACCAAAGGGCAGGAAGAACTGAACCTCACTTCCCATTGTCACGAAAATCCGGAGTCAACGCAAAAGCTCTGCATCCGCGACGAGGAAAGCAACCGCTGGGTGGTGCCGTTTGTGATTGAGCCGTCAATGGGGGTGGATCGCGGAGTTTTGGCGGTGATGACCGAAGCTTATACGGAAGAGGATCTGGGCGGCGGCAACAGCCGTATCGTGCTGAAGCTGAAAAAACATCTGGCGCCGATAAAAGTGGCGGTTATTCCGCTGAAAAAGAACAACGAGCAGATTATGGCCAAATGCCACGAAATCAAACAGAATCTGCTCAAACTGGGCATCGGCCGGGTGGCGCTGGAAAATACCGGCAACATCGGCAAGGCCTATCGCCGGCATGACGAAATCGGCACTCCGCTGTGCCTGACGGTGGATTTTGAAACGATTGAAAATCAGCCGGAGTCGGTAACCGTGCGCGACCGCGACACGATGGAGCAAACCCGCGTCAACATCGCCGACATGCCGAATTATCTGCGCGAATATTTTTTGTAAGTCCCCGTCGCCTGAAAAAGCCGCCGCGGCAAAACACAAAAAACAAGCAACAGTTATGGAAAAGGAAAAACAATGCAGCCGGAAATCAGCGTGTTGGATAACGGGTTAAGGGTTGTCAGTCTGCACTATCCGCAGTTTGAAACCGTGTCTTTGGGTATTTGGGTCAATACCGGATCGGCTTATGAAACCGCGTCCCTAAACGGCATTTCCCACTTTTTAGAGCACATGGTTTTCAAAGGCACGGCCAGCCGGTCGGCGGCGGCCATCTCCGAAGATATCGAAAACGTCGGCGGACAGACCAACGCCTATACCTCGCGCGAGTTTACCGCCTTTTATGCCAAAATGCTGAAAGACGATCTGGAGCTTGCGGTTGATGTTTTGTGCGAGCTTGTAACTTCGCCGCGCTTTGCCGAAGACGAACTGGTCAAAGAGCGCGAAGTGGTGGTGCAGGAAATCAAACAGACTTACGACGACCCGGGCGACATCGTTTTTGACTATATGCAGGCCGAAGCTTTCGGCAATCAGGCCATGGGGCGGCCGATTCTCGGTACGGCGGAACTGGTGCGCGGCTATGGCGCCGAAGAACTCCGCGCTTATATGAAAACCAATTATGCCGCCGAAAATATGGTTTTTTGCGCCGTCGGCAACGTGGATCACGCCCGTCTGCACACTCTGGTGGAAAAAAGGCTCGGCGCTCTGCAGGCAAAAACTTCCTTTACGGCCGATGCCCAGCGCTATACCGGCGGTTTTTTTGCCGAAAAGCGCGATTCCGAACAGGCGCAGGTGGTGTTGGGTTTTGACGGTTTTTCCTATACCGACGAACGTTATTTTGCGGCCATGCTGCTCTCCACCGTTTTGGGCGGCGGCATGAGCTCCCGGCTGTTTCAGGAGGTTCGCGAAAAACGCGGGCTGGCTTATTCCGTCTACAGTTTCCCCACCTTTTATACCGGCGCCGGCTATACCGGCATTGCCGCCGCTACCGACCGCGAACAGATAAACAAAATGCTGCCGGTGATTGTGGACGAAATCAAAAAAATATCTGCGGCCGAAGTCGGCGACGAGGAGTTGAAAAGAGCCAAGGCTCAGGTGAAGGCTGCCATTCTCATGTCGCTTGAGAGTTCTTCCGCGGTGTCGGAAAAACTTGCGCGCCAGCTGTTGCTGTTCAACCGGGTGATTCCTGTTGCCGAAACGATTGCGCAGATCGACGCCGTCGGCGCCGGAGACATTCAACGGACGGCGGAAACGATTTTTGCTTCGCGTCCGACCTGCGCGCTGGTCGGCAATATCGACGGACATCTTGAATATGACGAACTCTGCCGGTTGTTGAAGGCGGGATAAAATTATCGCAAAATTAAGATTTTTTGTGTATCATTTTCAGCGGAAAGCAAAAATGACGGAGGAACGGTTATGTCGCGCGCCGAGGATATTTTTCAAAAGCTGGTGTATTTTGGCGAAGAAGCCATTGACGATTATATCGTCAATTCGCAGACGGAAGAATTGTTTCTCGATTTCAAACGCGCCGACTCAACCGGCAAAAACGGCCTGGCGCTGCATAAAGACGATCGGCGCAATCTGGCAAAGGCCATCTCCGGTTTCGGCAATTCCGAAGGCGGCGTGCTCATCTGGGGGGTGGAATGCGCCCGCAGCACCGAAGTCGGCGATGTCGCTCAGGCAAAGGTAAAAGTGCAAAACGTGCATCGTTTTTTAAGCTGGCTCGAAAACGCCATTTCCGGCTGCACCGTTCCCAGTCACAACCGCGTGCGCAACCATATTGTCAGCGTGGACGAAAACGGCGACGGCTATGTGGCCACCTATATTCCTAAGTCGGAAGTTGCCCCGCTGATGACAACCATCGGCAACACCTTTTACATTCGTTCGGGTTCAAACAATGTGCCGGCGCCGTATTCCGTTCTGGCGGGCATGTTCGGCCGGCGGCCGCAGGCGGAAATCGGCTTGGTGATAACCGACAAACAGCTGGCCGTGCTCGAAAACAGCGAAGCCGACATTTTGTACCCCGGCAGCATTGACTCGCCGCCGGAAAAATATCTGAAAATAGGTTTTTCCATCCGCGGCCACAACCAGAGCAATGTCATTGCCCGCGAGCTTTATCTTTCGTGCACGGTCACCAGCGACGGCGGCGAATATAACAAAGTGCGCTTTTCAAATTATAATCAGATGGACAGCATTCCCGGGCTGGAAGGGCAGCTCAATTTGATTACCCGACCGGAACTGCGGGTGCCGCCGCGAAGCATTCTGCGCTTTACGAATGTGGAAATTATCCTTTCCCCTTATATTGAAGAAGACTTTCTGCTCGACGGTGTTATCGGCGCGGACGGCACGGCGCCGCGCAACTTCCGTATTTATCTGCCCAAAAACAGGCTGCGCTCGTTTGTGGCCAAAACCATGCGCGAGGATGCCGACGAACAGCTGCTGCTAAACGAATTTTTCTCGGAATTTTTGAGCGGGGAAACAGAATGATAAGAGTGGAGATTTTTACCGACGGCGCCTGTTCGGGCAACCCCGGCCCCGGCGGCTGGGGCGCGCTGCTGCGTTGCCGCGGAACGGAAAAGGAACTTTCCGGCTTTGAAAAAGAAACAACCAACAACCGTATGGAATTGACGGCTGTCATCAACGCATTGGCGGCGTTGAAAAAAAGCTGCGACATCTCGCTTTATACCGACAGCAAATACGTGATGGACGGGGTTACCAGCTGGCTGCCGAAATGGAAACAGAACGGTTGGAAAACAAGCAACAAAAAATCGCCGGTCAAAAACGTGGATTTGTGGCAGCGCCTGGACGAACTGACCGCCCTGCACGAAATCCGCTGGATATGGGTGAAAGGTCATGCCGGCCACGCCGAAAACGAACGCGTGGACGAACTTGCCCGCCGTGCCATCAGTGCTTTGCAGGCTGCAAACTGAGGTTGTCTATCAGCAGATTGAGCTCCCTTTCGGTCAAAATCTCCGGCAATATCAACCCGTCGGGAACAAGCGGAGTGAACAGTATATAAAAAGGCAGCCCGCTGCGGCCGTATTTTTTCATAAACCGGAGCGTGTCGGCGTTGCGAATGGTCCAGTCAATGTTCAAAACAACCACGCCGCGGCTTTTTATGTTGTTGATGACATCCGGATTTTTGAAAACCATCAGATCATTATAGCGACAGGTCAGGCACCAGTCCGCTCCCACGGTAACGAGAACCGTTTTGCCCCGACGGACATAATCGTCTATTTCCGAAGCGTCCGTATGGCTGAGACGCGTTTTTGCAATTTCTTCCAATTTTCTGCCAGCCGCCATATAACCGTCGGATGCGGCAATGATAAAAACAGCCAGCGCCGCCCAAGTGAAAACTCTTCTGAGAACGGACACCGTTTTTTCTCTGGCCGCCGCGGGAAAATCGGATAAATCCACCGTAAGGGAGAAATACCGCAACCACAGAAAAAACCAGAACAAAAGTCCGTATATCACCAACCGGAAAACAAACCAGCCGCCGGTCTGAGCATTAACCACATACAGCAGCCAGACGATGGTCAAAAACAACATCAGCAGCATAAAACCGTTTACTTTTTGCATCCACGGCCCCGGCGTCGGCAAAACTCCCGCCAAATAAGGAAACAGCCAAAACAGAACATAAGGCAGCGACAGTCCGGTCGCCACACCGGCAAATACGGCAAAAATATCGACGGGAGTTCCGGCCAAAGCAAACCCCACCGCCGTACCGAGATAGGGCGCCGTGCAGGGGGTGGACATCAACACGACGAAAGTTCCGGTCAAAAAATGCTGCAGACTGTCCGTTTTGCCGGCAACCGACAGCGGCAGACGAAGGTCGACAATTCCCCAGATTTGCGCAATAAAAAACAGGACGGCAAAAAAGATCACGGCAATAAACAACGGATTTTGAAATTGCATTCCCCAGCCGATGCTTTGTCCCAGATATTTTAACAAGGAAAGCAAAGCGGCAAGCAGCAGCATGGCGCTCCATACCCCCGCCAGAGTCATTGCAAAATTGTGTCGGGCATTAACAACGTTGCGGGCGCCGAATTTTGTCAACGACAGCAGTTTGAGCGACAAAACCGGAAATACGCAGGGCATAAAATTGAGCAACAGACCGCCGGCAACGGCTGCCAAAAACATCAAAACAAGTTTTTTAAGGCGGCTTTCCGACGGCATTTTGCCGCTTTCGGGCGTCAGTTCCCGACGCAGCACATATTCCCGATTGGCTTCGGCGGTGATTTCGAATTTTCGACCCGCGGCGTCGGGACTGCTGTCAAGCGGCAAAATCCGTACCGTTGCCCGCTTGCCGTCTATGCTGACACGCGGTTTTTCAAAACTTATTCCTTCTGTGTTGCCGATATAAAAAGTAAAGGTTTCAAGCTTTTCGGGACATTCAAAAACAAGGGTCAACATTTGTCGGCCGTTTGCCGTCCGTTCGTTGTAAAAACCTTTTACCTTCAGCTCGGATTGCGGTTTCGGCGGCAAAAAGTTTGCCATCATGCGGATAAAGGTGGCAACCGAACTGTCGCGCGAATATCCCGGAGAAAGCTGCAAATCCGGCTTCAGTTCAATTTGTCTGCATTCTTCGGGAGCACGGCACAAATTCAGCTTTATGTCGGCTCTCAGCACCAGATCACGGGTTGCCTCGGCAACTTCCGCCGTAAAAGGAATCGCCGTTTCGCCGACATAAACCGTCCAATCTTCCGTACCGTTGGCCAGCCTTGTCGGCAACGGCAGCGTATAGTCGATATGCCGCAGATTTTCGGAGGCCGAAAAATCTATTGTCGGCTTGAAATATTTGCCGCTGTCCACGGCGGTCACAAAATATTCGGACGGTATCTGCAAATGAATGAGGCCGGAAATTTTTTGTTTTTCTTCAACGGCCGTCTGCACGGTCAACAGGCGAATCATTAAATCGTCTTCTTTAATCCACTTGCCGATGCCCTTGTCGCCGGTGAGCGGACTGCCGTAAAAAATATTATAAAACAAAAGCTTTTTTAATTCCAGACGAGAAAAAATATACCCCAGTTCGGAAAATTCCGCCAATTTTCCGGTCTTTTCCGTATCGCTGGCAAGTTTTGCGCGATAAGCTTTGATATCGCGCGGATTGGAACTATAAGAAATAATTCTCTTGAAATCAGGAATGATGACCGCTTCATCGCTTTCAATATAATCGGTTTCCGGCGAGCTGAGATCGTATTCGTCATTGGCCGCAACAAGCGGCGGATCTTCGGGCACGAGTTTGGCGGCGACATATTCGTTATAGAGATTTTTCAGATAGCGGTAAACCCTTATCCCGTTGCGAATGTAGCCCTGATAATCGTACACTTCCTGCGGCGAAAGTTCGGGAAGGCGACGCGCAACGTCTTCGTGAAAATCCTCGTAGATTTTATTGCCCGGATAAGCCGTGTCAAAATATTTTGCGGTATCAAGAAAGCGGTTGACCATTTCCTCCAGAGACGGCGGTTCCCTGCCCTGCTCCTGCGTTATGTCCAGCGCTATCGAAGCTTTTTCCTCCGGAGACGGCGGCTCCCCGCCCTGCTCCTGCGTTATATCCGGCGCTGTTGAAGCTTTTTCCTCGCCGGCGGACGAAAGCGGCCACAAAATAACAATACCTATCAACAAAATCAAAAATTTTTTCATCTGCCCGGCCTGCTTGGCTATTTAAAAAAACATTATTCCGTGTTATTATTAAGCATGTAAGTTAACAAATATAGTAAACATGCAGATGGAAATGGTCAACAAATATCTTACCGGCAAATGCCTTATTGCCACACCGCAAATAAGCGAAGGCCTTTTTGCGCGGTCGGTAATTTATGTCTGCATGCACGGCCCCGAAGGCGCCATGGGCTTCATGATAAACAAACAGTTAAAAGAATTTTATTTTTCCGATCTGATCAGCCAGTTCAACATTGCCCGGGAAATTGATATTTCCGCCGAACCGATTGTTTTGCATCAGGGCGGGCCGCTCGAGCGTATCCGCGGTTTTGTGCTGCACAGTCTGGATTATAAAAAAGTCGGCACCCTGCCGATAGACAACAATTTTGCCGTTTCGTCCTCCATTGACGTCTTAAGCGACATCGCTGTCGGCAAAGGACCGCGCTACAATCTTATCGCGCTCGGCTACAGCAGCTGGAGCCCAAAACAGCTGGAACAGGAAATCATTTATAACCGGTGGTTGGTAACCGAACCTTCAACCGAATTGCTTTTTAAGACCAAGGACGAAGAAAAATGGCAACAAGCCGTAGATGAGCTGGGTTTTGACATCAATCGCATCAGCCTTTTTTCCGGCCGCGCCTGAAGCTTGGCCGCTCGTAAAAACTCAAAATCCCGCTATTTGGCGGGATTTTGAGTTTCCATCTTCTGTCGACGCTAATTTTTTTCGTCCGGGTCGCGCAAAACGTAGCCGCGCCCCCACACGGTTTCGATATAGTTTTTGCCGCCCGAAGCCTTTTCCAGCTTTTTGCGCAGTTTGCAGATAAAGACGTCGATAATTTTTAATTCCGGCTCGTCAATACCGCCGTACAGATGGTTTAGAAACTGGTCTTTGTTGAGCGTGGAGCCCTTGCGCAGGGAAAGCAGCTCCATAATGCCATATTCCTTGCCCGTCAGGTGCAGCGGTTCGCCGTTGACGCTGACGGTTTGCGTATCGAGGTTGACTTCCACGTCGCCGGTGCGGATAACGGAATTGGCGTGTCCTTTGGAACGGCGCACCACGGCCTGGATACGCGCCAGCAGTTCGGCGCGGTCAAACGGCTTGGTCAGATAATCGTCGGCACCGTAGCCGAGCCCTTTAACCTTCTTTTCCGCCTCGGTTAAGCCCGACAAAATCAGCACCGGCGTTTCCACCTTGGCCGAGCGCAGGCGTTTTAAGACTTCGTAACCGTTCATATCGGGCAGCATCAGATCCAAAATGATGATGTCATAATCGTAAAGTTTGCCGATTTCCAGCCCGTCTTCGCCCAAATCCGTGGTATCTACTATCATCCCTTCTTTTTTTAACATGGTTTCTATGGTCTGAGAAACAGCATAATCGTCTTCCACCAGTAACACACGCATAATCAGATCTCCTTAAAGAGCAAAATATCAATATCCGTTATCATATATGACAAAATAAAAAATGTTTAACCTTTTTTTCGCAAAAATTAACATTTATTAACAGAAAAATTTTTTTACCGCGCTTTTTTGCAAATTTGTCTTGATGAAATGTCGGCGGATATGCTTATATATCAACAGAGAAGTCTTAATTTTTTTACAAAGGAGAGAAAAATGTCTTTTGAGCTGCAACCGCTGCCTTACGCGCCGGAGGCGCTGGAGCCCCATATTTCCGCCCGGACGATGGAGTTTCATTACGGCCGCCATCACCAGACTTATGCGGATAATCTGAACGCGCTGATAAAAGGCACGCCCTTTGAAAGCATGGATTTGGAAGAAATTATCCGCGCTTCGGCCGGTAAACCGGAAACGGCGGCAATTTTCAACAACGCCGCGCAGGTCTATAATCATTCCTTTTTCTGGCGGTCGATGCGCCCGAACGGCGGCGGCGAACCTAAGGCGGAACTGAAAGCGCGGCTGGAAAAGGATTTCGGTTCGGTGGAAAAATTCAAAGAAGAGTTCAAGGCGGCGGCCGTTTCGCAATTCGGCAGCGGCTGGGCTTGGCTGGTCGAGGACGCGGGACGCCTCAAAATTGTCAAAACCGCCAATGCCGATACCCCGATTGCCCATGGGATGAAGCCGCTGTTGACAATAGACGTTTGGGAACATGCCTATTATCTTGATTACCAAAACCGGCGCGCCGCTTTTGTCGATGCCTGGCTGCAACATCTGATAAACTGGTAACGGATATTTATTGACTTTTTTTGTCTAATATGCTATGTAATCAAGAGAAGCATAATTATGTAAGGAGAGCCGCAAAATGGAAGCAGGCGAAAGCAGAACCGTCATTAAGAAAATGCAGGATTTTCTTGACAAACTGGACAAGCATGTCCTCAACAAAAAAATCTTAAAAGGGATAAAAGTCAAACATGTCGTGGCAGCGTTCATGGCATATAAAACCCTGCAGGGGATGGGGATTATGGAACAATCTCAAACATCCGGACAGGTGTTGGCCGGCGGCGTAAAGGCCATTGCCGCCATGGGAACGGGGTTCGGCATGATCGGCGAGCGGCATTTTGACGGCAAACCCGCCGATAGCGAACGGACGGAACTGAATTCCATGATTATGACCGCCACGCATTTTCTGGTGTCGCAGGTCGAAAACGGCAACAAACTTTATGATGACGAAGGCAAATATATCGGTACCGTGGTCAACCGCTACGACAATAACGGCAAAGTAATTGAATCTGTGCCCGTCTATCAGCTAAAAGAAGGCGTAAAGTCCAAAATGAGCAAATTGATGCCGAAAGTTTTTGCCGAAGCCCGCGGACAAAGCAGATAATCCGGAGGCAAACCATTGAGCGACTACGTTACGGAAAAAAAGTTTGTGGTGGCCGAAGGCGACAACGGAGAGCTTTATATCTTTCTCAGCGCCAAAAAGGACAATCCCGCCGCCCCGCAGATAATCTATGACGGGCAGGATCATGCCGTTTTTCTGCGCAACCGCGAACAAAAAATCATTTTGGATTATATCCATCCGGATATCCGCGAAAAACTGAAAAAAGCCAAAGAAGTGGTGATGGTGGAAACGCTGGTCGGCGACAACATCAAAGACAGCTATTTTGCGGATATCAAGATTGTCGATCGCATTCCGGTAGACTGGAGCTTAATCGGGCTCGGCACCTGGGAACAGGCTCTGGCCGCCCGGCATCCGTAGTCGAAAGCGAGAGCAAAAAACATTACGAACCTGAAAGAAAAAATATAATTCGGCAGCCGCAAAACAATTCATTAATAAAAACAGTCGGACGGTTGAGAGATACATTCCGTGAATAGACCGTTCAAAAAACAAACGGCATGCAGTTTGGGAGAATAATGATTTTTAACTGTTTCGCAAATTGAAATAAGAAAATACTCTGCACATGCCTTCAAACCGGATAAATACAAAAATATGAGAAAAAAAGCTTGCCAGAAATAAAAAATTAGATTACAAACTGAATACCAAACAACGGTCCCATCGTCTAGTGGCCTAGGACATCGCCCTCTCACGGCGGTAACACGAGTTCGAATCTCGTTGGGATCACCATTTCAAACGGCAGGTACAAAAACTGCCGTTTTTCTTTTATAATTCAATCACTTAACTGAGTTCGAGTGTTGTAAATTTGAAATTTAAGTTTTGGGAGAATTTTCCGAACTCGTTTGACGATAATCCTTTATTTTTCAATATATTATTTAATTTTGAGGTTGTTGAATCAGGATAATTTTTTGCGAAAGAATTTAATAAAAAAAGTTCTTCAGTTGGTTTCCTAACTGAAGAACTAAAGTTACTAATCATAAATGACTTCTTGATTGTGAAGTTCCAGAGGTAAGCCGTTTTTTAGCTGATACACTCTCACTGTTGATACATGCCTATCTATAACAGAATCATAGATATCATGCAAATTCAGAGACGGGAAAATCACTTCAACGGCATATTCCGCTTTTTCATCTGTTAATAGATGCGCAGGGAATTGCTGTATAATCTCATCCATACCAGGGCGCAAGCACCCATAATATCCACCATAACGATGATAACATGTGAACTCGCAGATTTTTACCAAATCATTAACCTCTAATATTTCACCTTCTTTGTTTTGAACTACAGAGGCATCATTAAAATTAAAATAAAAACTTTGAGTAAGAGGCACCGGCTTAGTCCAGTATAACTTATATGGCAGCGTACTTTTGTCTTTTGGATACATCAAAGGTTTAATACGATGCGCCAGTTGAATAAGTCTCTCTTTGGACATTTGCTCTTTTTCAAGCAACATTCTGACAATTGCCAGATAATTTTTCTTCGTAACCGGATTGAGCTCACGCAATGACGTAAAATGCTCATATTCCCATTGTTCAATTTTTTCTTCTATATTCATACGTAAATATAACCATCGCCTTTTCGATGGGGTTTAGTTAATAATATGTTTTGTAAGTTATCTTTAACATAAAAAAATATAAAAAGTCAACATATTTCAGCTCGTAAATTGTGAGTTAAGCATCACCATTTCAAACGGCAGGTACAAAAACTGCCGTTTTTCTTTTATAATTCAATCACTTAACTGAGTTCGAGTGTTGTAAATTTGAAATTTAAGTTTTGGGAGAATTTTCCGAACTTATTTCATTGTTTTTTATTATTTGGAAGTTATAATAAATAA
Source organism: uncultured Alphaproteobacteria bacterium (assembly GCA_944390915.1). GTDB lineage: Bacteria > Pseudomonadota > Alphaproteobacteria > RF32 > CAG-239 > JAFUYI01. The sequence continues at coordinate 2,895 of CALXRS010000009.1, read as the reverse complement.
TGTTGGGTTAGCTTAATTGGATAATTTATGAAAAAATTAGTTTTTTTACACGGTGCGGGAGCTGAGTGTTGCACTTATCATGATTTGATGAGCGAGATTGCACAATATTTTAGTGCGGAATTAATTACTTTTAATGCCCCATTTTTGCATCCAACCAAACAAGACAAATTTGTTTGGTTTAATAAAATTGAGCAAAACGGGCGACGAGATGCGATTTGTCGCGAATATTCCGCCTCAGTAGAATATATCAAAAGCAAACTTCAAGAATTAGATATTGATTTGAATGAGGTTATTTTGATTGGCCATTTACAAGGTGGCGGAATGGCAGCTCATATTGGTTTGGAAATGAGTTTAGGTGCAGTGATTGCAATAAGTGCGGATATACCATACAATATCGCTTATGAAAATAATTCTAAAACCCCGATTTATTGGTTTGAAGCCGGACAAGATGGCTATATTGATGAAAACAGAAAAGCCTCTTATAAGTTGTTGCAACAAATTAATGCGAATTTGCATTATCAAATTTTGCCCACCAGCACACACAATGAATTTGCAAAGGAATTATTATCGGCAATAAAAATGTGTTTTGAGGTCGAACAATGAAAATACTAATAATTGGCCCTTTAGGTGCCGGAAAATCTTCATTGGCCTATGCAATAAATAAAAAATTTAATCTACCTAGATTAAATTTAGACGAGATATGTCGAAGACCGGAAGACGGAAGTTATTTTACATTAGAAGAACAGTTAACAAAATTGAGTGATTTTTTACAAAGTCATGATGATTGGGTTGCGGAAGGGTGTCAAAAATATTTATATGAAAAAATGAAACCTGACTTAATTATTGATATGCGTATCAATAGATTTGTGGCAATTTGGAGATTTACGGTTCGTTTTCTGAAAGCAAAAAAATTAATAGGAAAAGTAATTGATAAAGATTTACCAGTTCAAGCATATCACTATCGTAAAATAACTCTCAAGAAAATCAGAGATTACGATATCACGGGACAAGAAATTAATACTGAAATAGGCAAGTTTCTAAAGAATAATAAAATACCTAAACTACAATGTAAAAGTTTTAAGGATTACGATAAAATTTTTAGTTATATTAAGGGCAAAATCTAGCTCGGAAACCGTGAGGTAAGCATCACCAATTTGAAAAGAGGAAGTTTATACTTCCTCTTTTTTTGTTTTAAACCCTTTCCGCAAAGCCCTTTATTCCGCGCCGATTTGTTAAGTGCGCTGGTAACTGCGTTGGAAATCATCGAAAGTGTTTTTCAGTTTTTTGGCAGAAAAAATGCCCAAATCTATACTTTTGCCGGAAACCTCTCTATTTTTAGTTACCATTTGCCAGCTTATTGTAAAACAAAAGTTTTCTTGATTTCTCTGCATGTCCTGTTTCGCAACTTGATTACCTTACCGATTATCTCGCCCAAACTTCGGTTTACAAAAAAATAAAAAAGTGAGAACGATTTTTCTTAAATTTGACTTGTTCTTCTGCAAAAGGAGAACAACATGACCGATTTAGAAGATTTTATGATGCTGTTTGAACCTGAATTTAAGGCCTATTTGCAACACAAAAGTGTAGATAATTTATTGCAGAAAGAACTGGATAATAAGCAAAATCCAAGCATTCATTGTGAAACGAAAGGAGTTTCCGATGATTGAGGAAGATTTAGCCAAGCTCAACACCATGAATATTAACGAGTTAAAGAAGCTTTTCTTACGCTATTTTAACGCACACCCAACCTTAAAGACCAAGGAGGCCTATATTCTCAAACTTTCTTATCGGATGCAGGAATTGGAGTTTGGCGGCTTATCTTCGGCCAGTCGTTCCTTCTTGAGCAAAATCTCAGCCAAAGCGCCAAATGTCAAAAAGGTCGCAATCGCACCGATAGGAACCAAAATCATCAAACAGTACAAAGGCCGCGATTATGTCATCCGCGTTCTTGAAAACGGCTATGAACTTGACGGACAAAGATTTAAGAGCTTGTCCGGCATGGCCAAGAAAATTACCGGTATGAAAATATCCGGTAGTGCATTCTTTGGATTTAATTTGCGAGGCAAATAATGGAAGAGCAGAAAAAAGTCAGATGTGCAATTTATACCCGAAAATCAACCGACGAAGGCTTGGATAAGGAATTTAATACCCTCGAGGCTCAACGAGAGGCCGGAGCCAACTATATTTTGAGCCAAAAGCATCAGGGGTGGGTATTGTTGGATGAACGCTATGATGACGGAGGTTTTAGCGGTGGTAATATCAATCGTCCGGCTCTAAAAAGGTTAATTCATGATGTCGAGGCCGGTAAAATTGATATGATTGTGGTTTATAAAATAGACCGTCTCACACGTTCATTGGCAGATTTTTCTAAGTTGATTGAGGTGTTGGACAAGCACAAATGCTCTTTTGTTTCGGTAACGCAAAATTTTAATACTTATGATTCTATGGGCCGACTAACCTTAAATGTATTATTATCTTTTGCCCAGTTTGAAAGAGAAGTTGGGGCCGAACGTATTCGCGATAAGGTTGCTGCCTCTCGTAAAAAAGGAATGTGGATGGGGGGAAAAGTTCCCTTTGGTTATATGCTCATAAACAAACATCTTGAAATTAACCCAACTGAGGCAGAGATTGTCCGCCTGATTTTTAATAAATATATCGCTTGCAAATCTGAACGCGATGTTTGTACCTTCTTAAAAGCCGGCGGATAACCAAGCAACTTGAAGTTTATCCTGATACCAAGATAGACATTGAAGAACGAGGTGTTCTAACGGTGTTTATTAAAGCAGTTATCCGTATGGAAAACGGCATTCAACCTTACTCTGATGAAACAATCCAGAAAGGAATAGATTTATGTTTCGACTAAATAAACGAAGTTGGATTCCTATAATCGGCTGG